>JANPGA010000430.1:0-14249 GCA_031423735.1 Bacteroidota bacterium
GGCAATTCCTGCTGTAGAAACCGTAATACGGGATGGCGCCATGCCTAATCCTTTTTGAGAAGTGATATGTTCAATACTCTTTAATACATTGCTATAATTCAATAACGGCTCACCCATTCCCATATAAACAATATTAGAAAGTGGGATACCATATTTATCCATAGCTTGTTCCTTAATCATTGCAACTTGATCAAAGATTTCATCATAATGTAAATTTCGAATACGATCTAACTTTCCTGTTGCACAAAACTTGCATGTTAAACTACATCCAACTTGAGATGAAACACAAGCCGTCATACGTGATTCTGTTGGAATCAATACACCTTCAACAATATAACCATCATGCAATTTGAAAGCATTTTTAATTGTACGGTCACTACTTATTTGTTGACTATCAATTGTGATCGGATCCAGAACAAAGTTATTTTCAAGCAACGTTCTTGTTTCCTTTGAAAGGTTGGTCATATCTTCAAAAGAACGGGCGGCTTTTTCCCATATCCACTCATACACTTGCTTAGCACGAAAAGGTTTTTCACCTATACCGATGAAATATTCCTTCAATTTGTCAACATCGAGATGGCGAAGATTTGGCTTTTGCATGATTCGGCAAAGATACGACCCAGAAATAGAATATGAACCATAAAATCATAGAATGAGCTTCTAAAACTGGTTAATTTACTAAAATTCGGCTATAGAATCCGCTATTAAAACTGAATCAACTAATTTTGGACGTATATTCCCATACTATGAACCATGTATTTTCTGCTGAACTAATTTTCCCAGGTGATGGTTCTGCAATTCAGAATGGATGGGTTGAAACGGATGCCTCAGGAAAAATTGTTAGTGTTAATGAAAGTGCTATTCCAAAAAATGCAGAAATTTTTAAAGGAATTATCGTTCCCGGTTTTATTAATACACATTGTCATTTGGAACTTTCTCACTTACGTGGATGTGTAGCTGAGAAAGAAGGAATGAGTGGTTTCATTAGAAGTATAATGGCGCAACGATTTGCTATTAGCCATGAAAAACAAATTGCCGCAATGCTTCAAGCAGATGAAGAAATGTTTAAAAATGGCATTGTCGCTGTTGGCGACATTTCCAATTTAGACAGTTCACATGAAGTAAAAAAACAATCGAAATTATACTACCACACTTTTGTAGAAGTATTAGGATTAGATCCTGCAAAAGCAGAAGAAATAATTTTAAAAGGAAAATCTATTTCTGATTTATTTTCCAACACAAAAAATTACTCTTCAAATTTAATTCCGCATTCTCCTTACTCTGTTTCTGATCGGCTCTTTGAATTACTAAGTTTCGAATATAATTTTGATTCGCCCATCAGTATTCACATGGAAGAAAGCATAGATGAATATGATTTCTGTGCAAACAAAACTGGTCCTTTCGTAAAATTATTTAGTGAACTCGGGATTGATGTTTCAAATTTTATATCAACACCATTGTTAACCCCATTACAACGAACATTACCAAAACTAATTTCAAGTAATCGATTGTTATTGGTTCACAATACTTATATCAAAAATGAAGAAATTGACTGGGCATTAATGAATCATAAAAATATTTATTGGTGCTTATGTCCGAATTCAAATTTATTCATCACCAACCAACTTCCTGAGTTAAGTTTATTTAATGATGATCAATTAAAAGTAACAATAGGCACTGATAGTTTAGCATCTAATCAAAGCTTAAATATAATAAACGAATTAAAATTAATTCAACAAACTAATTCATCCATACCCTTTGAAAGATTACTAAAGTGGGCCACTATAAATGGTGCTGAATTTTTAGGAATTGAAAAAAGCTTTGGCTCTATAAGTGCAGGAAAAACACCCGGCCTAGTATTGTTAAGCGGAATTAATGTGGAAAGTTTAATGTTAAATGATGATACGAAGGTTAAGAGAATAATTTAAAATTTATTCCCTTCGGGAGCAGGATTTTCTGAATTTCAGAATTTTCAGAATTAATGTTTATAGTTTTCAGGGATTTCAGAATTTTTGTACGTGAGCTTTCGGAATTTTCAGAATTAATGTTTATAGTTTTCAGGGATTTCAGAATTTATGGATACGGATTTTTTAGATTTTTGTAATTTACGCTGTGGGATTATCAGAAGTAAACTTTATGTTTTTTTTATTTGATATTTTGGATTAAAAATTAATTTATACTGTAGACTTTGGCTACCAAAGTTTATTAATAAACCATGAGAAAAATTATAGGCTACTGTATAGTTTTTTGCTTGATTAAGATGTACATCTTCTAATAAAACAATTGCTTTTAACTCCACAATTAGTCGATTTTCTACAACAAAATCTGCCCTACGAGTACCAACATGGATATCATCATAATAGATCTCTTGCTCCTTTTCTCGAACGAAACTAATTCCGGTTTTTTCCAATTCAATCGCTAAACAACGTTGGTAAATTACTTCCTGAAACCCTGCACCTAATGTATTGTGCACTTTCATGGCGCTACCAATAATTTGATAAGTCAATTCGTCTTTTTCCATTCAATAACTATTTTTATAAAAAATATTTTTATTTTTTTTCCAAAATTCTGATAATTCTAAAATTCTGCAAATTCTGCTATAGACGCATTTTTTTTAAATTTATTTTAATTACCAGTCATTCTTCTTTTCTGTTGAAACAGATTTCATTGATTTTTCTAACTCCTTTGAAATTTCACGAGCCTTTTCGTTTAACTGTTGCAAATAAAAATCGTATTCAGGCTTGTAATAGGCATTGGTTTTATCGGTCCATTTTTCAGCAGGGAAATAGGATGCTTGCTTCCAATTAAACTCAGTTATAGTATATTTAAATTTACCATCTTTAAACATCATTTTAAGAGTATATTGAACCACTCCACCATCAGTTGCAATACCTTTTTTATCAACAGGATTCGAAATTTTAAATCGTGCTTTGCAAATAATATTTCCTTCAATGGAATCGCGTTCACGAATCACATCATTGGGGTTTTTAAAATATTTGTTGCACCAATCAAATCCCTTGTTATATAAATCAAGTTTCTTTAATGATGGCACTTCCACTACATCAGTATAACTAAACAACTTAGTGGATTCATCCATTGGAAGTTTAGGAGATTGTGTTCCTACTTGAGCAAAAGATGAAAATATAGTAATCATCATTATGGTCAAAATTGTACAAATTGACTTCATCATTAATAATCTTAAAATTATGGTTTGAATTATCCTTTTACTGGAATCTTAATACGTTGTCCACTTTTAATGAAAGTGCCTCTTCCCATTCTATTAACCTTTTTAATTTGATCAACAGTGGCCTGATATCGTTGAGCAATATTCCATAAAGTATCGCCAGGTTGTACAAGGTGATAAATAAAAGTAGGCTTTACACTCCGATTGGAAATGACTTTAACTTTTGACTTTGATTCAGCTTTAGAGAGTACTTGCTTTGAAACTTCAACGTTTTTTGCATTGTTAAGTAATAATGAATCTTTATTTGCATTAATACTTTCAACTGTTACCTCTGTACTGCATTCAGGACTATTTTCAACAGGTTTTTCATTATCTACATACGCTTCATCAGGATCAACAACCAGTTTTACTGGGATACGTTTCGTTACTGTTGCATATACAAACAAATGTTGTCCCGGATGAATAGTTGATCCTTTAATCTTATTCCAACTTTTAAGTTCAGATAAAGCTACATTATAACGATCAGCAATCTTTCCTAAATTATCTCCACGACGAACGTTAAAAGGTTTTTTAATTTTTTGGGTTATCGTTTTATAAGAATAAGCATATGACTCTTCTGAGGAATCAACATGTCGTTGTTCAACATGAGGGGTAATGGTTGCTAACCCTTGATTAACACTATCCATATATGCTTTAGCGATGGTAAGGTCTGGAGAAGAATCACCCAACCTTCCAATACGAATGGCATCATAATATGAATTAAGCATTGAAGCAACAATATTGTTTCTAATCCATGGACTACGAACACCAAAAACTATTGATATCATTCGATGTTCGCCACGATTTGCAGTTGCAACTAAACAAAAACGAGCGGCTTTTGTGTAGCCAGTTTTAATTCCATCAACTTCTTGATTATAGTTTATTACAAGACCATTATGATTACGATAAGTATTATTTCCTTTTCCATTAAAAACTGTTGCATAAGGAATAGAAGTTATCTCAGTCATTTTAGGATACTTTAAAACTTCTTGTGCTAGCTTTAACATATCTGAAGCAGAAGATGAATTATCCAATTCATTGTAAACAGCAGGCAAGCCAGAAGTATTACTGTATTGAGTTTTTATCATGCCAATATCCAATGCCTTTTGATTCATACGAGCAACGAATGCTTCTACGGATCCAGAACAATGTTTAGCGATCCACATAGTACTTTCATTATGTGATGCAACCATAGCCATTTTTAAAAGATCTTCAAACGAATATTCTTCTTTCGACATTACACATGCATAACGACGTCGGCTAACTTTCTTTTTAAAAGTTCTAGTAACTACAATATGATCATCTAAGCAAACATTCCCAGCAGCTAAATCCTCCATTGCTAGTAATCCTACCATCATTTTAGTTAAAGAAGCAATTGGATAGGCGTAATCCATATCCTTTTGCCATACGATAGCATTTCTTTCGATGTCAAATAGTAATCCTGCTCTTACTTCATCTTCATCTGCAACCAACCCAGGGATAATACTATATAAAGGTTGTGATTGAATACTATTTGAAAGAGAATCTTTCGGAGCAGCAGTTAATTTAAAGTTAAAGGCAAATACGACAATTAAAAAGCACCAGAGGAATTTCCCTCTAGATATTAATTGAATAAATCCTTCTTTGCTATTTTTCACCTTATGCAATAATACTTTTTTCATTCATAGAGATCTTCACTGTTTCAATTCAATTTAAACATAACTATGTTAATATTATTGTACGGAGAAATGAGATCCAAGTTACATGAATTGGCTATTGTACTTTACAATTCATTCATTCTGCCTAAACAAGTATATAAATACTAAATTTATAGTGGATGCCTAAGGTTAATGGTTAAACTTAGATAAACTAAATGAATTGTAAATGATGCAGACTTAAACCTTAATCTACTAACACTCTAATTTACGAAGTTAATTTTATCTTTTGTTACAAAAAACGACAAAGTCTGACAGAATCAGACTATTTTACTCTTTACATACGCTTCCGCGAGTGCTAAATCAATTGGAACAGTTATCTTAAAATTCGACTCTTCCCCTTCTACTAGGAAAACTTTATTGCCTGCTGCTTCATATAGAGAGGCTTCATCTGTAAATTCAAAATAGTTTGGGATCGTGAAGGCTTTTTTCAATGATGAAACAGTAAATAACTGAGGGGTTTGTACAGCTCGATATTTAATTCGAGGAACTGTAATACTATCTCCATCACTTGTGATTTCACGTAAAGTATCTTTTACATCAATTACTGGAATTGCTGATTTGTGAGTTTCCGCATTACTAAATAATCGATCAATCAACTCTTGAGAAACAAATGGCCGAACAGCGTCATGCACTGCAACTACCCCTTCTTCAACAATAAGATCAAGTCCTTTTTTTACTGACTCAGCTCTAGTTTTACCACCATTAACAATTCGGTGATTTAAATTAAAACTATATTGTTTGCATAGATCTTCCCAATAACTGATATAATCCTTATTCATCACCAAAATAATATCCATTTCTGGATAATGAAAAGCGGAAATAGTATGCATTAAAACAGGAATTCCATTAAGGGATAAAAACTGTTTGGGCAGAGATCCATTCATTCGGATTCCCTGCCCACCAGCTACAATAATAACGTAACGTTTCATTTAATCAACAATCAGCATGGCATCGCCATAGCTGTAAAAACGATATTTTTCCTTTTGAGCTACCTGATATGCTTCCATGATCAAATCATAACCACCAAAAGCGGTTGTCATCATTAACAAAGTAGATTCTGGCATATGAAAATTAGTAATCATCATATTAGCGATACTAAAATCATAAGGAGGAAATATAAATTTGTTGGTCCAACCAGAATTTGGCTTTAACTCACCCATTGTAGAAACCGAAGTTTCTATAGTGCGCATTGTAGTAGTTCCTACAGCACAAATATTCTTTTTAGCT
Organism: Bacteroidota bacterium; assembly: GCA_031423735.1. Classification (GTDB taxonomy): domain Bacteria; phylum Bacteroidota; class Bacteroidia; order AKYH767-A; family OLB10; genus JANXSD01. The sequence goes on from JANPGA010000430.1 coordinate 6,148, forward strand.
GCTTTACCTTTATTAACGATATCCACTGCTGTTTGATTAATTTCAAACTGCTCAGAATCCATTTTATGCTTTGTTAAATCTTCAACCTCCACTGGACGGAAAGTACCAAGGCCAACATGTAAAGTTACTTCAGCAATATTTACTCCTTTTAATTCTAATCTTTTCAATAATTCACGACTAAAATGTAATCCTGCAGTTGGTGCAGCAACAGCGCCTTCTGAACTTGCATAAACTGTTTGATAGCGTTCTTTATCTGCTGCTTCAGTTTTACGCTTAATATATTTTGGCAATGGTGTTTGACCAAGTTGTTCAATCACATCACGGAACTCTGCAGAAGTACCATCAAATAAGAATCGTAATGTTCTTCCTCTAGAAGTTGTATTGTCGATTACTTCGGCTACTAACATGTCATCATCTCCGAAATACAGTTTATTACCGATACGGATTTTACGTGCTGGATCAACTAAAACGTCCCAAAGCTTGCTTTCAGCATTTAATTCACGAAGTAAGAATACTTCGATTTTAGCACCAGTTTTTTCTTTGTTTCCATATAGGCGAGCAGGAAACACTTTCGTATTATTCAACACAAGTACATCGCCATCATTGAAATAATCAATAATATCTTTGAAAACTTTATGCTCAATTTTACCAGTTTTACGGTGAACAACCATCATACGTGACTCGTCACGGTTGGCCATTGGATGCGTCGCTAACAATTTCTCGTTGACGCTAATTTTGAATTGTGATAATTTCATTTGCTTACGGGCTTAATGAACTGTTTATATGTATATAACACCAATTGCCATAAAAGCAAATCGTATTATAATTTTAACTTAACTCTTTAGTAAGAATTCCTTAAAAAGGAGTGCAAAGATAGGTCAAAAACTAGTCGAAAAACGAATTACTTCACTTTAAATTATTGATTATCAAGCAATAAAAACTTTATTTGCATCTAACAAGCTGGTTAGTAATTGGTTATAAAAATAAAAAGAATATTATTTTAAAGCTTCCTTTTCAATTTTAATTTCCTCGATCGTTTTGGCATCATTCAGTAAATAATTTCCAATTCTAGTTCTTACTAAAATGGTGAGGTGTGCGCCAACCTGTAAGGATTCACCAAGGTCACGAGCTAAGGATCGAATGTAAGTTCCTTTTGAACATACGATTCTAAAGTCAATTTCAGGCAATGCGTAACGAGTAATTTCGTACTCTTTAATTGTTAAAGTTCGCGATTTTAGCTCTGCCGTTTCTCCCCTTCTTGCTAATGTATATGCCCTTTCGCCATTTAACTTTACTGCTGAATGCATTGGAGGAACTTGTTGGATCTCTCCAATAAACTTACTTACTGCTTCTTGAATCATCTCTTGAGTTAAATGAGAAATATCTTTACGATTCTCAATCTCGCTCTCCAAATCGTAGGATGCTGTAGTTGCTCCTAAATAAAATGTGCCAGTATATTCTTTTTCTGCGTCTTGAATTCCTTGAATTGTTTTTGTTTTCTTTCCTGTACAAACCACTAACAATCCTGTTGCCAATGGATCTAATGTTCCAGCATGCCCAATCTTTTTTACGTTAAGAATTGGTTTTAATTTTTTAACAACATCAAAAGAGGTCCATGTTAAAGGCTTATTAATTAATAAAACTTCTCCTTCAAAAGAAACAATTGGTTCCATTAACTAATTTTCAAATCAACGCCCATAATTACTAAAATTATAATGATAACGCCAACGGCTATTCGATAATAACCAAAAACACGAAACCCATGTTTTGTTAAAAATGTGATGAATGTTTTTATTGCTAAAAGTGCGACTATAAAAGCAACAATATTTCCAATAAGCAACATTATGATTTGATCGTTTGAAAAACTTCCTCCACTTTCATTAAGCATTTTAATGTATTTATACATCTTATATACTGTTGCTGCAAACATGGTAGGAACAGCGAGAAAAAACGAGAATTCAGCAGCTGTTTTTCTACTTAATTTTTGGGTTAGTCCGCCTATAATTGTTGCAGCAGATCGAGAAACTCCTGGCACCATTGCGATACACTGAAAGAGGCCTATTTTAAAGGCACGTAAATAATCTACTTCTTCTTTTTGCGCTTCCTCTTTTTCCACCAAAAGTTGATCAATAAAAACTAATAATACCCCACCAGCTAATAATGTGAAGCCAACTACTAATACGTTTTCTAAAAGTGAATCAACAAAATCATTTAAAAGAAATCCTAATACCGCAGCTGGAATAAAAGCAACGATTAATTTAAAATAAAAGTCCAATGATTTAAAAAATCTTTTGAAATATAAAACCACAACCGATAATATCGCGCCAAATTGAATAGCCACTGTAAACATTTTGGTGAAAGGATCATCAGCAATTCCCATTAAAGAAGAGGCAATTATCATATGGCCAGTTGATGATACAGGCAAAAACTCAGTTAAGCCTTCAATAATGGCCAATATAATAGCTTCAAAAATCTTCATCAGACTAATCGGCCTTTTTAACTATAGCATATACTCCAATAATATATCCTATAATAACAACTATTGGTGCAAGTGTAATTCTTCTAAATGAAAAAACTTCTTCATTAAAAACATTTGGATCACTTGATTTTCCACCTGCCATTAACATATATCCAATAATTAAAACTAATGCACTTATTGCAAGTAACACGTAGTTTTCACGACCAAATGCAAATGCAGAAGTATCAATTGGTTCATTTACTCCTGCACTTTTTGATGCAGAAGAAGTACTTGTTTTGTCGTTTGTATTTTTTGCCATAAGGTTTAATAGAGATCTTCGGTTCGATAACGTAAGAATTTATTTACTGCGAACCAGGTACATATTAGTGAGAGAATAATTCCAAGTAATAACATCGATCCAGAAACTATAACCATTAATCGAATATCGCGAATTAAGCTAAGCTCTGGAACTTTTTGCAAAGCAACGTATAATAATCCTACTAGCAATAAAAGTGAAATAACACCCCCAATTAAACCATTCCATATACTGGTTAACATAAATGGTGTACGTATAAAACCCTTTGTTGCACCCACTAAAATCATACTTTTAATCAATAATCGCTTCGAATACAATGATATACGAATAGTATTATTAATTAATGCTACCGAAACTAAAATCAATAGCAGTGAAAAAGTTAATAATATAAGCGTAATAGCACTTAAATTTCTATTAATACTCTCCACTAAAGATGCTTGATATTGAATATCTTTAACTAATGGATTGGTTTTCACTGAACTTATAAAACTTTGAATGGTAGAATTATCTGCAAAATCAGCTCTCATTCTAACATCTATAGCAGCGTTTAAGGGATTATATCCTAGGAATGAAATAAAATCTTCACCTAATTCCTTCTTCATGGTGTCGGCAGCCTCTTCTTTGGTGACTAACCTAGCACTTTTAACATATCCTGCAGAAGTAATTCTAGCTAACAATTCATTAACTGCTGAACTATCCGATTCAGGTTTTAATTGAATGGATAACTCGATATTTTCTTTAACATACGCCGAAAGTTTTTGAGCATGTAATAATAATACACCTAAAACTCCAAGGAGAAACAATACTAATCCTATACTCACTACAGTAGATATCCTAGATGACCGCTGTGTTTTACGTACAATTCTTTGCTCTTCTGCCATATTTACCCTTGAATCGACAAAAGTATAAAAAAAGAGCCCTGTACCATGAGCAATTGATGTAGACAGCAAAGCTTTTTGTTACCTTCGTGTCCCTTATTTTAACAGAGGTTATGGAATATAATTTCCGCGCAATAGAAAGTAAATGGCAAAATTACTGGCGCAATCATCAAAGTTATAGCACGAATATAGATGCTCAAAAGGCTAAATATTATGTGCTAGATATGTTTCCTTACCCATCAGGAGCTGGCTTACATGTTGGGCATCCTTTGGGCTACATTGCCTCCGATATTGTTGCAAGATATAAAAGACTGAAAGGTTTTAATGTCTTACATCCAATGGGTTACGATTCATTTGGATTACCAGCAGAACAATATGCAATTCAAACTGGACAACATCCCAGCATCACCACCGAACAAAACATTAATCGTTATCGTGAGCAACTAGATAAAATAGGCTTCTCTTTTGATTGGAGTCGTGAGATTCGAACTAGTGATCCGTCCTATTACAAATGGACACAATGGATTTTCATCAAATTGTTTCATTCGTGGTATAATCCATCTACAAACAAGGCAGAACCAATTGAAACTTTAATTCAACTTTTTGAGACAAAAGGATTCCCTTTAGATAATAACAGCGATTTAACTGGAAATATTGAAAGTGAAATTCCTGTGTTTTCTGCTGATGAGTGGAAAACATTTGGAGAAAAGAAACAGCAAGAAATACTTTTAACTTTTCGTATCGCCTATTTAAGTGAGGCTTGGGTAAATTGGTGCGCAGGTTTAGGAACCGTACTTGCAAATGATGAAGTTAAGGATGGAGTAAGTGAAAGAGGTGGTTTTCCAGTAGAGCGTAAACGAATGCCACAATGGAGTTTAAGAATTACTGCTTACGCTGATCGATTATTAAAAGATTTAGATGATTTAGATTGGACTGATTCGATAAAAGAAGCTCAACGAAATTGGATTGGAAAAAGTGAGGGCACTTCAATACGTTTTAAATTAAAAAACCAAAATGATTTTGTTGAAGTATTTACCACTCGTCCGGATACTGTTTTTGGAGTATCGTTTGTAACCATTGCACCCGAACATGAATTAGTTGATCGAATTACAACAGATCAATTTCGCGTTGCAGTTAACGAATATATTACGATGGCAAAAAATCGTACTGAACGCGAACGACAAGCCGAAGTAAAAAGAATTTCTGGTCAGTTTACTGGTGCATATGTTAAACATCCCTTTACGGGAAAAGATATTCCTGTTTGGGTAGGTGATTATGTTCTTGCTGGTTATGGAACGGGTGCTGTAATGGCAGTTCCTGCTCACGACTCTCGTGATTATGCCTTTGCAAAATATTTTGATTTAGCAATTCCTCAAGTAATTGAAATTCCTAATGGAACTGATCATCCAGGTTTAGATAAAGAATCGTATGATGAGAAAAGTGGAAAATTAATTAATTCGGAATTTTTAAACGGACTAGATGTTAAAGTTGCTATCCGTAAGGCAATTGATGAGATTGAAAAAAATAATTTTGGCAAAGGACGTATTAACTACAGATTGCGTGATGCTGCTTTTGGTCGCCAACGTTATTGGGGTGAGCCAATTCCTATTTTTTATAAAGATGGGATCCCTTATACAATTGACGAAACTGATTTACCTTTAATACTTCCAGAGATTGATAAGTTTCAACCAACGGATGACGGTAACCCACCATTAGCACGTGCGAAGGATTGGAAGTACAAAGGCGAATATGAATATGAATATACCACTATGCCAGGATGGGCAGGATCAAGTTGGTATTTTTTACGGTACATGGATCCTAAAAATGATAATGAATTTGTTTCTCAAGAGGCAGTTAATTACTGGAAAAATATAGATTTTTATTTAGGAGGTGCCGAACATTCAACCGGCCACTTATTATACGTTCGTTTCTGGACAAAATTCCTATTTGACTTAGGATGCATTCCTATCAATGAACCTGCAAAGAAGTTGATTAATCAAGGTATGATTCAAGGGGTGTCAGCTTTTGTTTATCGTATTAATGGTGAAAATAAATTTGTTTCATATGGTTTAAAAGATCAATATGATACTACTGCGCTTCATGTTGATGTTAATATTACTACAAATAACCTTTTAGATATTAATAAATTTCGTTTGTGGAGAGAAGAAAATAAAGATGCAACATTTGTTTTAGAAAACGACCAATACATTTGTGGAACAGAAGTAGAAAAAATGTCGAAATCAAAATGGAATGTAGTTAGTCCGGATTTGATTGTGGAAGAATATGGTGCGGATACATTGCGTTTGTATGAAATGTTTTTAGGTCCGCTGGAGCAGAGTAAACCATGGAGTACACAAGGAATTAGTGGCGTACATAATTTTTTACGTAGAGCATGGAGATTGTTTCATGATAAAGAAGGGAATTTTAATGTAAGTGATGAAGGAGCATCTCCAGCTGAATTAAAAGTTTTGCATCGCACCATTAAAAAAGTGGAAGAAGATGTTGAACGATTTTCGTTTAATACAACGATTAGTTCATTCATGATTTGTGTGAACGACTTAACGGATTTAAAATGTAATAACCGATCAATTTTACAAGAGTTCATTATTTTATTATCTCCTTACGCGCCACATATGGCAGAAGAGTTATGGGAATTATTAGGGAATAAAGAAAGTATCAACAAAGCTAAATTCCCAAAATTAAATGAATCGTATTTAGTAGAAGATAGTTTTGATTACCCGATATCTATTAATGGTAAAGTTAGATTTAAAATGAATTTATCTTTAAAACTAAGTAAAGAAGATGTTGAACAAACTGTTTTATCCTCCGAAGAAATTAAAAAACATTTACAAGGGTCTCCTAAAAAGATCATTGTTGTTCCGGGTAGAATCGTAAATGTTGTTCTCTAAATCTTAAATAAAAAACCAATTAATCATTATAAATAAAGAATTATAAAATGCAACTGTTAGCACAACATATAGAGGCTCTTATTTTCACATCAGAGCAACCGATTACACACGAAGAAATTGTTTCTTGTTTAAAAACTGTTTATGGATGGGAGCTTGGAAAAGATCAACTAAGAGAAGTTATTGAAGAACTAAAGGTAAAATATCTTGATGAAAGTTTTGCGTTTGAACTTTTAGAAATTGCAGATGGAATTCAGTTTTTCACTAAGAAAGAATATCATACTGCTGTAAACGCATTATTGCAAATTAAAGCTAGAAAACGGTTATCAACTGCAGCACTTGAAACACTTGCCATTATTGCCTATAAGCAACCTTTATCAAAATCTGAGATTGAACATATTCGCGGTGTTAACTGTGATTATAGTATTCAAAAGTTATTGGAAAAGGAATTAATTGTAATTGAAGGAAAGAGTGACGGACCTGGTAAGCCACTATTATATGGTACAAGCAAGAATTTTATGGATCATTTTGGGCTAAAATCTGTTAAGGAACTACCTAAATTAAAAGATCTTCATATTGCAGACAATGAAATAGGGATGCCAAACGACTTAATGGATGACGATGAAATTCCTGTTGATTTAGCTCCTGGACATTTAATAGAGCATGACGAAATGGCTACATCAGAAGGAAATCAAGAGCCAAATGAAGAAAGTATTACCTTAGATGAAAATTTGGAACAACATTTGCCTAGTGCCGAACCTGAAAATGAACAAGAACCCTAAACCCCGAATTCGATTAGCAGTTTTTAGTGTGTTATTTTTAATAATGCCTGCTTTAATGTTTGCGCAACCCTTAAAAAGAGTTAAAAATGAGGCGTTTATCCCCAATGAGGTTTTAGAATATCGTGTCCATTATGGATTTATGGATGCTGGTGAAGCAAGATTAGAAGTAGCACCCGACATGAAAACAATGGGTGGACGATCATGTTACCGTGTTATTGGTACAGGAAATTCAGTAGGTGCATTTGATTGGTTTTTTAAAGTTCGTGATCATTATGAAAGTTATATCGATTCAGAAGCACTCGTTCCTTGGTTGTTTATTCGCCGTATTGAAGAAGGTGGTTATAGTAAAAGCCAGAATGTAAGTTTCAATCATTTTAAAAGTACGGCTACAAGCGAAAAGAAAACTGTTGAAACACCAAGCCATGTTCAGGATTTAATTTCTGCATTATATTATGCACGAACATTTGATTTTGCAAATGCTGCACCTGGCGACACGTTTTTAATTAACACTTATCTTGATGACGAAACATATCCGCTTGTAATTAAATACATCGGTAAAGAAACTATTAAAACCCAGATGGGAAAATTTCGTTGCATTGTTTTTAAACCTTATTTAGCTTCAGGGCGTGTGTTTAAAGAAAAAGAAGGAATGACCGTTTGGATTACCGATGATAAAAATAGAATTCCTGTTCGCGCTCAAGCGGATATTTTAGTAGGATCAATTAAAATGGACTTGAAAGGATATAAAGGCTTATCGAATCC
>JANPGA010000431.1:0-24257 GCA_031423735.1 Bacteroidota bacterium
TCGGGGGCTTTAGTTGCAAGTGCTACTGGATTAATTGCCGGAACATATACAGTAACTGCAACAGATGCGAACGGTTGTACTGCAACGAATCAACAAATAATTACTGAACCTACTTTAGTAGTTGCTCAAATATTAAATACATCTCCTGCTTTATGTAATGGTGGCAATACGGGTTCTATTACTGCTGCTGGTTCTGGTGGTACTGCTCCTTATACTTTCCTTTGGAATGATGGAACAACTGCAAATACTTTATCAAATTTAATTGCAGGAAATTATACTGTAACAGTTACTGATGCAAATGGATGTAGCTCAACTATAAGTTCAATTGTAACTGAACCAACTCCTATCACGTTAGTGATGGCAAGTACTTCTGCAAATTGTGGATCTGCAAATGGAACTGCTTCGGTTGTTGCAAATGGTGGTACTCCTGCTTATATTTATGCATGGTCACCATCAGGTGGTACTGGCGCAAACGCAACTGCATTAATCGCTGGTGGTTATGATGTAACTGTTACTGATGCGAATGGTTGTACTACTACTGATAATGTGGTAGTGAATAATGCAGGCGGACCAGTAATTACTCTTGTAAGTAAAACCGACGTTTTATGTAATGGCGACAATACAGGTGATATTGTAATAAGCGTTAATGGTGGATTACTTCCATACAGTTATTCTTGGAGTACTGCTCTTGGATCTGGAACATCAGCTACAACACTTATTGCAGGAACATATACAGTTACAGTTACCGATGCAAATAGCTGTAGTGCAATTTTAAATATTGTAATTACTGAGCCAACATCCTTAGTGTTATCACAAGGAATCGTAACAGATGTTCTTTGTAATGGAGGTAATACAGGAAATGCAGAGGTAATTCCAAATGGCGGAGTTTTACCATATAGTTATCTATGGTCGAACGGAAGTACTGCTGCAATTTCGAATGCAATGGTTGCTGGAAATTATACTGTAACCGTTACTGATGGAAACGGATGTTCTTCACAACTTTCATTTACAATTAACGAACCTTCTTTGCTTAGTGCGAATTTAGTTTCATCTACTGATGCGAGTTGTAATGGAGGTACGAATGGGTCAATCACAGTAAATGGAAATGGTGGAACTCCAACATATTCCTTTTTATGGTCAAATGGTGATTTAACTTCAACAACTAATAATTTATCTTCTGGAAGTTATACTGTTACCATTACTGATATCAATGGTTGCACAGCTATACTTACAACAATTATAAACGAACCGTTGCCTATTGTACTTTCCTTAACTTCCCAAATTGATGTAAAATGTAATGGAGGAAATACTGGCAGTATCACTTTAAATACTTTAGGAGGAACAATTCCCTACAGTTATTCATGGTCATCTTTAGGAAATACTACTTCATCTGCATCCAATTTAATAGCTGGCAATTACACTACAACTGTTACTGATAATAATGGTTGTTCATCAACTATTACAAATACAATCACAGAACCTACTTTATTGGTTTTATCCGTAAATAGTTTTACCGATGTTTTATGTAACGGCGGAAATAACGGATCGATTCAATTAACTACTAACGGTGGGGTTCCAGCATATTCATATCAATGGAATGGCTCAGCTTCTGTTTCATCGTCTGCGTTTAATCTTATTGCAGGAAATTATACCGCTACAGTAACTGATCAAAATGGTTGTACTGCTACTACTTCACAAACAATTAATGAGCCTCCTTTATTACAAGCTGTAGTTACACCAGTTGATGCTAATTGCAATGGAAGTGCTACAGGAAGTACATCCGTTTTAGTAAATGGTGGTACAAGTCCTTATACTTATTCTTGGTTTCCTGGTGGAGCAATTACAACAGCAATAAATAATTTAATTGCAGGAAATTATACAGTTACAATTACTGATAATAATTCATGTACTTTACAAGTAGCTACAGTAATTAATGAACCTACAGCAATTCAGCTAATTACTGGAAGTGTTCCTGCAAGTTGTGGGTCAACGAATGGAAGTGTGAATGTAATCGCTAATGGTGGTGCAGGTGGTTATACTTATTTGTGGAACCCAAGTGCTTCAACATCAGATAACGTTCTAAATGTTGGCGCTGGAGCATATACTGTAACAGTAACCGATATTAATGGTTGTACTGCTAACGCGAATGCAAACGTAAATAATTTAGGCGGACCATCAATTGCAATTTCATCTAGTAATGATGTAAGTTGTTTTGGTTTTAATGATGGGTCTGCTCAAGTAAATATTATTTCTGGAAATGGTCCTTATGTAATAAACTGGTTACCATCAGGAGGAAGTACTATTAATGCAACATCATTAATCGCCGGTAATTACAATGTAAATGTTACGGATGTAAATGGTTGTACTGCCTCTGCTCCTGTAATAATCAATGAGCCAACACAATTAAGTATTCTTGCGAATCCAACTACAGCTCATTGTGGGAATCCCGATGGAACCTCTTCGACTCAGGTAAATGGAGGAACTTCTCCTTATGTTTATGCTTGGTCTAATAGCACATCAATAATTGATAACGCATTAAATTTATTGCCTGGAAATTTCACAGTTACTGTAACAGATAGTCACAATTGTACTTCATCTGCTCAATCCATAATTCCAAATACGGCTGGTCCAATTGCATCCTTTGCAACTACAATAGATGCAACTTGTTTTGGAAAAGCCGATGGAAGTATTTCGATAAATGTAAATGGTGGAATTGGACCTTATACTTATTTATGGTCTAATGCAGCAACAACAAGCTCTATTAGTGGTTTGGTAGCTGGCACCTATACCGTAACAGCAACCGATGTTTCAGGATGTACTTCAACTATCTCTACACAGATTTTACAACCAACACAATTAACTTTAATTACTAGTAATACAACTGCAACTTGTGGGGCAGCAAATGGAACAGCTCAGGTAGTAGTAGCAGGTGGAACTCTTCCGTACACATATAGTTGGTCGGTAGGAGGAAGTATAACAGCAAACGCAACAAATTTAAATGCTGGCTCCTATACCGTAACAGTAACTGATGGAAATGGATGTTCTTCATCTGATAATACTATCGTTGCAAATGCAGGTGGTCCGGCTTTATCACAAGGTGCTATAACCAATGTATCTTGTTTTGGAGGATCAAACGGAAGTGCAACTGTTAATGTTATATCAGGCAATGCTCCATACCTTTTTAGTTGGAATCCTACTGGTGGAACTGCATCAACCGAAAATGGTTTAAGTGCAGGAAATAATTTAGTAACAGTTACTGATGTAAATGGTTGTAGCTCGGTTTTAAATTTTTTAATTGTTGAACCAACCGAATTACTTGTAAATAATTTAACAACTGATGTTTCTTGTAACGGTGGTGTGGATGGGACAGCAACTATTGATGCATTAGGTGGAACCTCACCTTATGTTTATGATTGGAATCCAGGAGGAATACTTACTGCAAGTAGATCGAGTTTACCAGCAGGAAATTACACGGTAACTGTTACTGATGCTTTAGGTTGTTCTAAACAAACGGTAGCAAAAGTTTTGGAACCATCAGCGGTTACCTATAATTCAATTATTACGGATGTTAAATGTAACGGAGTAGCTAGTGGCGACATCTCCCTAATCGTGAATGGAGGAATAAGTCCTTACAACTTTACATGGAGCAATGGGGTTACAAATAGTTCAGTAATAAACGTACTATCTGCTAATACTTACACTGTAACCGTTAGTGATAATAATGGTTGTAGTAGCAGCAAGAGCTATCAAGTTAGTGAACCATCAGCAATAGTAATTCAACAAGCAAGTATTCCTGCAACATGCGGCACTGCCAATGGATCAGCGAATGTAAATGCGAATGGAGGGACTGGAGGTTTAAACTATCAATGGTCAGGGGGATTAAGTATCACTAACAGCATATCCAATGTCATTGCCGGAACCTATACTGTTACTGTTACTGATCAAAATGCATGTACCTCATCTACTCAAGTAGCTATTGCCAATCAAGGTGGCCCAACAGTAAGTATTACCTCTATAAACAATGTAACTTGTAACGGTGGAAATAATGGAAATGCAACAGTAAACGTTAGTGCGGGTAATGGACCATTTCAATATACTTGGTTACCAACAGGTGGAAATACTACAAATGCTACCGGATTAGTTGCTGGAAATTATACTGTAGAAATTCATGATATCAATAATTGTATTTCTGTAATTCCAATTATTATTTCTGAACCAACAGCGATTACAATTCAATCAAATATTATATCAGCAACTTGCGGAAATCCTAATGGAAGTTTAACTGCACTTGCCAATGGTGGAACAGGAGCGCTTAATTACACTTGGAGCAATGGTGTAACAGGTTTAACAAGCATAAATAATTTAGCGGCAAACTCCTATACGTTAACAGTTACTGATGCTAATAACTGTTCAATATCAAAAACATATATTGTTCCTGCAATTGGTGGCCCAACAGTAAATATTACTTCAAACACTCCAGCCTCGTGTTATGCTGTTGCCGATGGAGCTGCGTCGATAACAGTATCTTCAGGGATAGCTCCACTTACGTATTCATGGTTCCCACAAGGAGGAACTGCTGATAATGCTAGCAACCTTTTAGCTGGAAATTATACTGTTACTGTAACAGATGCAAATGGATGTGGTACTCCGCAAAATATTATTATTAGTCAACCAACTCAATTAGTTTTAAATACTGTTCTACAAACAGCTACATGTGGAAGCTCAAATGGTTCTGCACAAGTTCAAGTTGTTGGAGGAGTTCCGGCATACTCTTATTCTTGGTCGAATGGAGTTGTTGTTGATCAACTACTAAATATTGCTGCTGGAAATTATACTGCTACGGTTACTGATCAACATGGATGTAGTTCACAAATTGTTGCTCAAGTGCAAAATGCTAATGGTCCTGTTGTTTCGATAGCATCCCAACAAGATGTAAGTTGCAAATCAGGAAATAATGGATCAATTACTGTTAGTACAAGTGGGGGGTCTGGAGCATTAAATTACCTCTGGAATAATGGAACAATTGGTTCAACTGCGAATAATTTATCAGCTGGAAATTATACAGTAACAGCAACAGATATTAATGGTTGCACTAGTTTAATTAATGCTACAGTAAATGAACCAACTGCTTTACAAGCCGTCATAAATACCAGTGCAGCTACCTGTGGAAAACCAAACGGTTCTATTAATGTGAATGTAAATGGAGGCAATAATGGTTATCTCTATAATTGGAACAATGGAGCAACTTCATCATCTCAAAATAATATTTTATCAGGAACATATACAGTAACAATTACTGATGCCAAAGGTTGCACTGTGAGTGCTTCTTCAACTATAAATAATACAGCTGGTCCATTGCTTTCTATTGCTGCTACAACAGATGTTAAGTGCTATAATGGAACCAATGGAACCGCATCTGTAAATGCCCAAAATGGAACTGCACCTTACACTTATAATTGGTCTGCATCATCTAGTGTTACCAATAGTGCAAGTGGATTAATTGTAGGAAATTATACAGCAACGGTAACTGATTTAAATGGCTGCACTGCATCAACAACACTTCAAATAAATCAGCCTACTGCCATTCAACTACAAACAAATAGTAATGCTTCAATTTGTAATGGGTCGAATGGAAGTGCAACAATAATTTCAGTTGGAGGAACAGGAACTTATCAATACAATTGGAATAACGGTTCTACATCAAATCCTGCTTTAAATCTTTCTACAGGTAATTACACAGTAACGGTAACTGATCAATCTGGTTGTACATCTAGCACTACTGTAAATGTTGCAGAGCTAAGCGGACCAACACCAACTGTCGCAACCAATTTAGATGTTCATTGTAAAGGCGGGAATGATGGTAGTGCAAGTATTGCTGTAAACAATGGTACTGCTCCATATCAATATTTATGGTCACCATTTGGAGGAACGAACTCTTCTGCTACAAATTTAACCGCAGGAAATTATACTGTTAAAGTTACTGACGTGAATGGTTGTAATGATGTAGTTACCTTAACAATAGTAGAACCCACTTTAGTAACTGCTACCATTGGATTTGTTACTCCTGTAAGTTGTTATGGTGGAAATAATGGTCAGATAACTGCTACTTCTGGTGGTGGAATTTCTCCGTACCAATATCATTGGTCGAATGGCTCCAATAGTATTACAGCTAGTAATCTTGTAATTGGAAATTATACTGTAACTGTTACAGATGCTAATGGTTGCAGCGCACAAAATTCAGCATTAATCATTCAGCCTACTGTTTTGAATATTGCTTCAACAAACTCAACTAATGTTTCTTGCTTTAATGGTACAAATGGTTCTGCTACTTTAAGTATTAATGGAGGAACATCTCCTTACACTTATCTATGGTCGAATGGAAATTCAACAAATAATTCTATCACAAATTTAATTGCAGGAAATTATTCAGTTACGGTTACTGATAATAACGGTTGTAAAATTCAGAATGCATATTCTATTATTCAACCTAGTGCCATTAATATTCCTGCTGCAACAATTCAAAATGTTAAATGTCATGGTGATAGTACGGGAACTGCAACCATATTACCAACGGGTGGCGTGTTACCGTATACAATTAGTTGGTCGAATGGTGTTGTTGGAAACGCTACAAATCATCTTTGGGCAGGAAATTATTCAGTTACTGTTACTGATGCCAATGGATGTACCTCTAACCAACTCTTTAACATTGTTGAACCTTCTTTATTAGAGTTACAAGCACAACTTAGTGATGTAAGATGCTATGGTCAATCCAACGGAGTTCTTAAAGTTCTACCTGCGGGTGGTGTTGGACCTTATTCAATTTCATGGAATAGTCCTTTAGCAAATGGATTTAGCAATACTCAATTACCTGCTGGCACTTATAATGCTGTAATCACCGATATGCAATCGTGTATTATTGATTCTTCTTGGATTATTGGACAGCCTTTACCTTTATCATTAATTGTTACTACCCCAGCAAAAATTTGTATTGGACAAGTTGCAACATTAAGTGCACAAGTAGCTGGAGGAACTATAGCATATACTTATCAATGGAGTAATGGATATACAGGAGCATCACAAAATGTTAATCCAATTGTTTCTACTAATTATACTGTAACAGTTAGTGATCAAAATGGTTGTTTAGTAAATCCATTAACCGTTCCAGTATCTGTAAATCCTCCATTATCATTAAATATTAGTTCTTCTACTGATTCGATTTGCAAAGGGGACAATGCTACCATTACAAGTATTGCTTCTGGAGGAAATGGTGGACCATACACATACGTTTGGAATAATATTTCAAATAATGTTTCACAACAGATCGTTTCACCCGATAGCACTTTTACTTATCTAGTAAGTGTTGGTGATGCTTGTGGAACGCCAATCGCTCAAACGCAAACTTTAATTACTGTAACACCATCACCAATTGTAAGTTTCACTCCATTAGTTCTTGAAGGATGTAGTCCTGTTTTAGCTTATTTTAATTCAACTTCAAATACTACTCCTAATTCTATTTACCATTGGAGTTTTGGTGATAATACATTTGGTAGTGTTAAGTCTCCATCACATACTTATGTTGAAGAAGGAACCTATAATGTTTCGTTGATGGTAACCAATGCTTATGGTTGTTCGAATACTTTATCGCAAAATCAAGTGATAACGGTGCATCCATTACCAATAGCCTTCTTTACTCCAGATCCACAAGTAACGACTATTCTTACTCCAAATATTACATTCGTTAATCAGAGTAGTGGTGGAAATTATTTTGATTGGAATTTTGGTGATGGAACAACTACTAAAGAGTATTTACCTTCTCATACTTTCCAAGATACTGGTAGATATCATGTTGAATTAATTGCAACAACATTCTTTGGTTGTGTTGATACTTTCTTCTCAGAAATTGTAATTGGAAAAGATTTAAGTGTTTATATCCCTAATGCCTTTACTCCAAATGGTGATGATAGAAATGATTATTTCACAGCCTATGGAATTGGGATTATCAGCAGTGAATTCTTCATTTTCGATCGTTGGGGAAAAGTAATTTATAAAGGTGACCTACAACATCCATGGCATGGCGAACGAAATGATAGTGGTGATCCATGTGCTGAAGGAGTATATGTTTACTTATTCCATATAAAAGCGATGGATGGTGTTACTTACGAATATAGTGGACGAGTTTCATTGGTAAAATAAATTTTACGAAACCTTATTTTATCTTTAGTACAATTCCTGTTTGAAAACTTCGTCCTGGCATTGCACGGTAGGCAATAACTTGATAATTTATATCCCAACAATTTTTTATAGAAAGAAAAATATGAATTATTGATTTATGAATTGTTGATTCATATGCTAAATTAAATTCTCCAATTTGATATGCCTTTAGTTTTTGATCATTCTCTAACGAAGTAAATCTTTCATCAGTAACCTCATGAAAATAATTCAACGACCATGCTGAATATCGAAACCCAATGTTTGCTTTCATTAAAATTATAGGAGTATAACTTAGTTGATTTCCAGTTGCCTCTTTAAGAATTAATGCAGTTTTAGTGATCGTAGATAAGGTATAATGAGAAGTTATAAATCCATTAATTGCAAGTTTATTAACATGATAATTTCCTTTAATAGAACCTTCAAAACCTCGACTCCATATTTCATTTATATTTTCCGCTTGATAAATTCCGTTACTCCCTGGAATCCATACAATTTCATCTTTTGTACGTGTATTAAAAACTCCTGCTTCTAATGAAACAAGATTTTCATTTCTTGATTTACTCCATCCAATAAATAACGATTCAGTAATTCCCCTTTCCGGTTTCAAATTAATATTTCCTCCTGGCTTCCAAAATAAATCATTCAGCGTAGGAACACGATACAACACTGTCACACTTGATTTTAATAAAAGTGATTTATATAAATTCCATGTAGTTGAAATGGATGGTAGTATTGGTAAATTATTTCCATTATGCAATCCTTGTTTTACATCGGCGTGAATTGAAAATTTGTTAATGTGATAGTTTGCTGAAAATGTTAAACCTGTTTGCTCCACCTTTTGACGGCTTCCATAAAAAGATTCAACGGCTTCATTATGTAACCAATAAATTTGTGCTGAAAGTGTTAAATTTTTTATTTTCTGATAGGACACTTCAGCTTCATTTTGAAAAGAGTACGACGTACTTAAATCTTCAATCTTAGAAGAAGGGTCTCTATAATTTAGATTCTCTTTATTCCATCCAGTATGAAAATTCATATTCCAAAAACCGAGGTTTAGTTTCCATTCACCAGTTAATCGTAGTGCCTCATCCTCTTGTTTTTGCTTGCTGCTAGTAGTGAGCATGTGAGGTGGAATTTCACGTTCATTTTTTAAATACCATGCATGAATACTCACCAAATTATTTTCTTTACCAATAGTTAAATCTTGTGCAAATCCTATCTGATTAAACTTTGCGTTTGGTTGAACAATTATTTCCTCTTTATAATTTTTAAATTTAAAATTATTCAAAGCACCTTGCGAAAATAATCTAGTGTTGGTATATACTTTTCCATTGTAATTACTAACTCCTAATCCTCCTTCATAAAAACCAAAACTACCACCACTGGCAAGCACATCTATTTCAAGTCCTTTTTCCTTTTTTGTTTTAGAGTCTAAATGTAAAGCGCCACCAATAGCTCCACTACCCAAAGAAGCTCCTGAGCCTCCGTACTGAATAGTTGCTTGATCGATTAAAAAAGTAGGTATCAATGTTAAGTCGAACAAGCCTAACATAGGACTACAAATATTTATTCCGTTCCATAAGACTGCTGTTTGCGATGCATTACTTCCCCTCAACGACAATGTGGATAAACTTCCTGGCCCATAGGATTTAATAAACAATCCACCTTCTCGTGTTAACTGATCCGCCACGGATGGTGTAGAAAATTTAGTAAATGAAGTATCTAAAACTTGAACAATTGAGGTTTCATTTGCTTGATTTAATCGTAGTGCAGAAATATTTATTTGTGGTAATACATTAACTGAATCGGTGGTTTGTTGAGCAATTGCAGCATCTGCAAAAGCAAAAAATAACAGAAAGAATATTCGATAATAAAATCTCATCAGCGTAGTATAACAGGCGCGCGGCAAAAAACCGATGAGCAAACAAAACCCTCCTTTAGGAAAGAATTATTCCATCGCCTTTTCTCCGAAAGCGCCTGAATGTATTTACCTGCGGCAGGTCTTCTGACTTACTACTAATTTTGCGCCTTCCCATCAACATTGTAACAGTGGCATTTTGCAAAATCGATTTCGATTATTTTTCGAAACCATTAGCTTACAGCAGCGGGAACTGTTCCAGATTTTCACTGGATTCCCTATTAATCCTCTTCGAACACTCGAAGATGGAACCGAAAGTGGGGCAAAGTTAAGGTATTTAGCTAAACCAATAGTAATATCAAGGATCTTAATAAAAGTGTTTGGAATAATTTTATTCAGATATCTTTTAAATCAATCCTCCTATGTATTTTCACCGAATGATTGGTTTTGATGAACTTCTTCAAGGATTAGGGAAAGGTGACCGACGATGTATAGCGCGAGCAATTACGATTGTTGAAAATGAGTCGAAAGGTTACGAAGAAATACTTCCTAATTTATCAGTAAATAATAAAATTCCGATTACGGGAATCACAGGTCCTCCAGGTGCAGGAAAAAGTACACTCATTAATGCATTATTAAAAAACCTGAGTACTAAAAAAAATGCGAATGGTGATCCTTTTCAAATTGCCATTTTGGCTGTTGATCCTTCTTCTCCCTTTACGCATGGATCGCTATTAGGAGATCGTTTAAGGATGTATGAGCATTTTAATAACCCGAATATTTATATCCGTTCGTTGGCCACACGTGGAGCTCTTGGTGGGCTTTCTGCAAAGACGTTAGAAGTTATTGATGTTTTGCGCTCAGCTCCGTTTGATCATATCATTGTTGAAACCGTTGGTGTTGGACAATCAGAAGTAGAGATTGTTGCTTTAGCAGATACAACCATCGTTGTGTTGGTGCCAGAAGCGGGTGATGAAATACAAGCTATCAAATCAGGTATCATGGAGATTGCAGATATTTTTGTAGTTAACAAATCAGATCGTGAAGGTGCAGATCGTTTTGCTGCTAACGTGATTAAGACACTGCATGAGCGACCGTTTAAAAATAACTGGAATGTTCCTGTAATGAAAACGATTGCTTCCGGTAACGAAGGCGTTGATGCTTTAGTTGAGATGATTTACAAACATCTTGAACAAGTTCCTCCAGAAAAGAATTTAC
The DNA here is from genome assembly GCA_031423735.1 of Bacteroidota bacterium. Taxonomy (GTDB): domain Bacteria; phylum Bacteroidota; class Bacteroidia; order AKYH767-A; family OLB10; genus JANXSD01. The sequence continues at coordinate 11,288 of JANPGA010000431.1, forward strand.
AATTATTAGCCGAGCGTACTTATCGTTTAATACAGCAAGAAAAAATGCGTTGCATAACCGTTCAAGATTTGTTGATTGAATTAACAGAGAAAATGAATGAAAAAGATTTTAATGTGTATGAGTTTGTTAGAGGAAAAATCATAAGATAGCTTTGTCCAAAATTTAATTCGGCAATTTATCTCCTCTACCAAATCCTACTGTTTCTCTATACATCTGCGGAGATACATCAGCATTTACTTTAAAAAATCGACTAAAATAATGTTCATCGTCGTAGCCTAGTTCGTAGGCGATTTCTTTAACTGCTTTATTAGTTAAATAGAGTTCGCGTTTTGCTTCAATAATTATTCGTTCGGAGATAAGCTCAGTTAAGGTTTTATTGAAATGCGTTTTTGCAATTTTTGCTAATGCCTTTGGAGAAATATTTAATGATTTTGCATAATCACTTGCACTGTGTTTTGTTTTAAAATCTTTTTCGATAGCATCTTTTAAGTTTTGCAATACAAAAGGTTCTTTAATTTCTGTAAACTTAATTTCTTCTTCTGGTAGTTGTGTATTTTTTAATCGTGAAGCTGTAATTAAAAATATTTTAAGGTACGAAATCAATAATTCATATTGCGCCAATGCAGGATTTTGCATCTCAGTTTTCATTTGCTCGATTACCATTATTAACGTTATTGCTGAAGCCGCATCAATTTCTGTTAACGGAGATTGATAAACATTATTAAACAATACACCATTACATGCTACTTCTTTTTGATGTAAATGAATACAATAAAAATCAGGATGAAATTGAAGGGCGATTCCTTTTACCTTTCCTCTCGTTGCAAACATAAAAGGTTGATAAGGAGAAAATGCTAATAAATCATTTCTTTCAAATTCATATTCAGAAAAGTCTGCTTTTACTTGTCCTGTACCTTCAAGAATCCAAATTAATGAATAATAATTATTACGTTGAACATGGTCGAAAGAATTAAGATCATCAAATAAAAATATTTTAAATGCTAGATTTCCATTTAAAGGATTTATAAGTGTAAAGGCAGTTTGCTTCTCCATGGGTTAATAATAGGTTTGAACAATTTATAGAATTAACTTTTTTCTGATTCGTTTTTAAAACGAGATTTTAATGTTTTTATCTCCGCCTCAAGTTTTGCAATATAATCACGTTGAGGTGCCATAGCTGATTCAATTTCTTCAACTGTATATCTTGGGGTAATATGTTGAGGACAATTCCAATCATACGCTTCAATATGAAAGATCATCATTCGTTCAGGTCGAAATTTATAATTCTGCAAATCTAAACTTTCTAATAGTTCGGGATTATCTTTAAGTTCAACAATTTCGGCTTTTGCAAATATTTTTAGTCGTGAACGTGTGGGATAATCCACCATTATTAACGCAACATTATTGTTTGTATCTAAATTACCTACTGAAATATATTGTTTATTGCCAGCAAAATCGATAAAGCCTATTTTTTTTGAATCAAGGACTTTTAAAAATCCTTTTGGTCCTCCACGGTGTTGTATGTACGGAAAACCTTTTGCTCCAATAGTAGCCATGTAAAAACTATCACGATCATTAATAAAAGTAATTTCATTGATGCTTAATCCATCAATAACATTTAACTTTTCAACTCGATCATAATTTTTCCTACTGCCATTTATTGTTTGTAAAAGCTTAACGGAATCTGTAAAAGCGATCTCTGCAAAATTTTTTGCCATAACAATTAAATTAAAATTCTTTCCTCTTCATTAATTGGTAAATCGTTAATACTTGCAAAACGTTTTTGCATAAATCCTTCTTTATCAAATTCCCAAAGTTCGTTTCCATAGCTTCGAAACCATTGACCATTATGATCTTGCCATTCATATTCGAAACGAACCGCCATTCTGTTTTCACGAAATCCCCAGAGTTCCTTTTTTAATTTATAATTTAACTCCCTTTCGAATTTCTTAGCGAGAAAATGTTTTACTTCTTCTCTTCCATTTATAAAATCGGTTCGATTTCTCCATTCAGTATCGATGGTATATGCTAAACAAATTCTTTCAGGATCTTTGCTGTTCCATGCGTCTTCAGCTAATTGCACTTTTTGCAGTGCTGTTTCCATGGTAAATGGAGGAATTGGTAATCTCATTTTTGTATAAATTTAAAATGTTAAAACGGTTCTGCAATGTTAGTACAGAACCGTTAATTAAATTCTTTAAACTGCGAATGCTTCAACAACTGGAAAATCAATTTTTGTTTTAGCGGTATTGTTAAAATAATTCGTTAAAACATTTAAAGCAACATGTCCTACAATCTCACCAACTTCTCCTTCCGTAACTCCTGCATTTTTAACTGCTGTTACATCAGCGTCATTTACTAATCCTTTTTTGCTTAATAAAGTTTGTGCGAATTTTAGTACGGCATCAGTTTTAGCATCTGTTGAATTTCCACTTCTTGCTGCATCTAAACTGTCGTTATCAATTTTTACAAGGTTTGCGCCAATGTAAGAATGTGCTGATAAACAATAGTCACAATTATTGCTTTCTGCAACAGTCAATGCAATTAGCTCCCCTGTTTTTGCTCCTAATGATCCACTTGCTAGTGCTCCACTTAAGTCTAAATATCCTTTAAGGAATGACGGAGAGTTTCCCATGGTACGCATCATATTAGGAACCATTCCTAATTTTCCTTCGATAGCTGTAAATAATTCTTTTGTTTTTCCTGTTGCTTGATCAGGACTTAATGCTGTTAAACGTGTCATATTTTATTTTTTTAAATTGTTATGTCATATCGACAATGCAAAGATGCAGTGGCATAACAGTAAATAAAATGGATGATTAACGCTAATACATGGATAATTTTCCCTAAGCTTCTGTTTTACTATTTTTTAAAATCGGGGTTGCAAATAGAGTAAAGCCAAACAACAATGCAAATATTGAATAAAAGATTAATCCTCCAAAAACTAAATAATTGCTATTCGAAATGCTTGACCCCTTTGCTAAAGCAAGTGCACCAATGAGAAAGTGTGAAAAATTTCCAATTACTATTGGACGACTATAGATGCCTCCGATTAAATTTCCTTTTGCAGTCCAGTTAATCATTGCAAATCCAAAATATAGAGCTCCCATTAGTTGTAGAATTAAAGTATTAGTTGCTGTGCCTCCTATTAAACTATTGATTTCTTGAGGAAGAAAAGACAACATCACTCCAACTATGCCAAATGCTATTGCACTACTTGACATTAGTATTTTTGTATTCATACATTATTTATTTTCCTCTTTTCTTAAAGTAATAAGTTCGATACCAGTTTGAAGTTTTTTTATAGAGTGAGAAAATACTTTCATTAGGAAACATATTTACTCTGAAAATGGCAAAGCGATCGTCATCAATTAACATTCCTCCAGTATCAGTAGCAACAGCAAATTCGAAACCTGAATTGCCTGCTAACTTTTTTGTTTCATCGTTATAGTCTCCATAAGGATATGCAAAAGTGATAACTGAAACATTTAATGTTTCTTCAATTTGTTTTTTACTTCTATCTATTTCTTCTTTTGCGAGGTTAATACTTATCTGTGTAAGATGTGGATGTGTTAATGTATGCGCACCAATTTCCCATCCACTCTTTACGAATGACATTTTTTGTTCGGTACTCATCAATTTATTTGCATTAGGATCTTCATTTTTATCCCAATTGTTATGTGTTAAATTAAAATTTCCAAGTAAAAATAAAATCCCTTTAAAGTTATACTTATCCGTAAGTGGAAGCATATTCGAATAGTTATCTAAATAACCATCATCAAAAGTTATGATGAATGGTTTAGATGGGAATTGCTTGGCAGAAATTTTTCCTTCACTGATATCATTGTACTGTTTTAATGTAATTGTTTTCAATCCTCTTAAATGAAAAAACTGCAAATGCTTTTTAAAGTTATTTTTTGTTACAAATATTTTATGTTGAGTATCGATTGGTTTATCTGGCACTTTATGATACATTAAAATTGGAATATGTTTAGGATGTATTTTTTGTATTAATGCAGCTTTGTACACCTCATAAACTTTCTCTACCACATTCTTAACATCATATTGCTGAATAAAAGAAGATAAATTTTCGTGAGTAGAATTTGTGTTTGCTAAAAAATTATTTATTTCATCATAAACTAATGAAGCGTCTATATTAAATTTTCTTTTCTCAGGAAGTATATCTCCAAAATTAGAAGCCATTGCATCATTAATATTTTGAGAAGTTAAAATTCCAATTGAATTACTTTCGCCAACGGCATAAACTGGAACATTTAATTCGATTCCTTCTAATGCAACGCGACCTGCTCCAATGATTAGTGAAGAAGATTGCATGTACGATTTAATTTCCTTTGTAAAACCAACAAATTTAACCCGCGTAGGATATTGCTTTTTTAGTTCTTCAAGTTTAGCTTTTCCTGAATCAGGAAACGCTTCCCATTCACCTCCTAAAATATTAATAAAAAGAGTAGGATGTTGAATTAACAACTTTGGGAATACTTCTCCAATAAAGCTCTCTGCAATTTCACCTTTAGGACCATTCAATCTACCAATTAATGAAATTACTTTCTCATTTTTATTTTCTGCTGGTTGTTTTGGTGGATTACCAAATTGAATTCCATTAGGAATTAAAACAAGTTTTTTCTTCTCAATTTGAATTTGATCTTTTAATTGAATCAAAACATTTTCACAAATAGCTATAACTTTTTCACCATAAACTTTATTATTAATGATTGACTTTTTTCCTTGAATCCCATGAATGGTAGAAACTAAAGCTGTATTCGTATTTAAGGATGCAAAAAAAGAAACCCAACTTGCTGCGCGTGAATGTGCATGTATAACATGAATATCCTTGTCTTTTATAAATTTATTTATAAACTTAATATTTCTAAATCTACTAGGATATTTTCTATCAGAAATTGGAAGTTCAATATTGGTGATCGTATCCGAAACTTTAACATCTGTAATAATGAATACTTCGTGTCCTTGCTCCGTTTGCTTTTCGGCCAATTGCAATGCATACATTACGGAGCCAGCCAAAAAATTGGAAGAAAAAATGTGTGCAATTCGCATAATTTTTTTTAATGTTTATTGGTGATAAAACTAACGAAAAAGGAGATTGCAAATATATTTTGTTAACTGGTTTTTTAAAAAATAAAATTCAATACGTAAATTAATTTAAAATTAAAAAGACTACCCGAATGGATAGTCTTTTTAATTTTAATGCTCTATTTAATAATTCATTAATCGAAACTTTGGCTTGATCCAACTTTTACTTTTTGCACGTTCATAATTTCGTATGTAGTTGGTGATGTACCTACTTTATAAACGAAGGATACAATGCTAAGGTTTGCTTTATTCATTGTTCCTACAGCAAACTTATACGTTTTTGTAAACAAGCCTCCTACAACTAATGATGCTGGATCAACAACTTCTCCCAGATCACTTGGAATCGACTTCCTTACTACTTGTTTATGTTTATATCCAGTAATATGGTAAGGTAAGCTATAATAAGGATGTGTAGATGTTCCAGCTGGGCCACTTGGATTAGCTGAACTATAATAATTTGTTTGATCGTAGTTAGATCCAGTTCCTGTAATATCGTCTTCAACTACATAAGTGCAAATTTTATAATTTCCCGTTAAAGCATATTTAAATCCTGTTTTAATTTCGGCTGTTACAGAATCACCTGCAGTACTTACTGTGGTTTTTAAAGATAAACCACATTTAGCTTCTTTTGAAAGCTCGCCAATTGTTCTTATTTGCCAATCTGAACGAGAATAACATACAACAGAATTGGTAGAAATACGATCAACTAATCCAGTTGGAAAACCAGAATTGCTAAAGGCTGCATCTAAAGAGTTGTATAATGGAATTTCCATTCCATCACCTTGGTGTATAGAAACTCCAATCGCTTTTCCTGCATTTGCATTTACAATTGTTTCTACTTTATATGCACCATCAACACAGTAGCCACACCATGCTCCAGTAAATTCCTCAATAAGTACTTTTTTAGTGTAGCTGCCTCCGCTAGCAATAACAACAGATTTAATCACTTCACCTGAACATTTACCATCTGCTGATTTAGTTGTTAATTTAACAGAATAAGTGCCTGATGCAGCATAGACATGCACAGGGTTTTTTGCACTTGACGTTGTGTTATCTCCAAAAGTCCAAACATATTGTGTAGCCTCTACATTTGAAGTATTCGTAAAGGTTGCTTCATGCGTTATAGCATCTGATGTCACTGTAAAAGAGGTAACAATATTACATTGTGCTGTATCGTCGGAACTCTTTTTACAAGCAGTAAATGATAATATTAAAAGAAAGAAGATGATTTTTTCATTATATTTTGAGTTTAGGATTTAAAGTAAAGTAAAGAAAAAAATGAATACAAATTTAACTCTATTCCTCCCTCTCCATTTTTAGGTAAAAGTTAGCATTCCTAAATCCTTAGTTTTTTCTTTAATGAACGACTAATGTCCTCCTCATACTGTTTTATCAGTTCTAACGAAAAAGTAAACATTAAAGCTTTGCTATAATAATCGATGGATTCATCCCATTTTTCCTGTCGCTCTGCTAACATTCCAAAAAGGCGATAAACTTTATCTTTTTCAATTCCAGGAACCTCCATTGCCTTATTTAGAACAGCAACTGTTTCCGTAAAGCGTTCTAACTGAAGGAGTAATGCTGCATAATCTAAATACGTTTCATCATGATTAGGGGTTTGACGCATTGCTTTTCGAAAGGCTTCCTCAGCATTAGGAAAATCTTTGAAATAATGAAATAGCAAATGCCCGAGCAGAGCTTGCCCCTTCCCGAATTCGGGCTGTCTTGCCAAAATTAGGTTAAGTTCCTGCAACGACTCCTCCACCTTTCCTTCACGCAAAAGTGAACGCGCTTGAAGAAATTGCTTTTCTACTGCTTCAATCATTAATTTATTGCCTCTGCACTTTAAGTTGGAGGTAATTTAAGGCAACCCCGACGTTATTTGAATGCGAAGGTGGTGAAAAGCCCCTAATTCAGGGTAAAAATGAGATAATGAGATTTAAAAATAAAATACAGACCCCCTTTTAAGTAATTTATGAATGTTCCTGACTAATATCCAGTTCCATATTTTCGATCCTTTGAAAGAGTAAAAATGCATTTAAAAAGGCAAAAAAAGTTACACCTGTTTGGGTTTCTAATGTGTCTTCCGTTAACATCGAACAAAGCGCAATGAATAAAAATGTGATATACAATAAATCGAGCTGTTTGCGATACTTAATTAATGGATAAAAAAGGGCGAAAATAAAATACAATAATCCCGGTAAACCATATAAAACTGCCGTTCTTAAATATTCATTGTGTGAAGCCAATCGCCAATCCTTATCGAGTTTACTTCCAAGTTTATCGTATGCCAAATTAAATTCATCTTGTAGATTTCCCGTACCAACGCCTGTAAGAAAATGTTGTTTAAAAATGTACAAACTAGTTTTCCAAAATTCAATTCGCATAGTAAAAGAATGCGCCGATGGGTTTTGTGAAAAATAATAAATCCGATATTCCCATGCTAAATTCCTTATTCGTTTACTTAACATGTTTCCATCAAGATCTTTTACGTTCGCTACACCTCTCTTAATTGCCTTAATTTCATCATTACTTAAACTACTTACGCCATCAGCATCACATGATAAATTTTTTGAAGTTAGAAACCTAACTAAAGCATATTGAGTTTCATGGCCAGTAACATCTATATCATAAATTTTAGTTCCTGTTCGCTTTTGCCAAACAGAATCCATTTCAACCCAACAAATATTTACCCAAACTAGTTTCCCATTTTCAGTATCCTGACGTGTGCTGTCAGAATAATATGGATGTCCTCGCTTTGTAATTTTAGGAAGATTATTATAATCTACTTTTACTACCCTAATCGAATTAACAAAAATATATTGGTATAATTTATAAGATGAAATAAAAATAACTGCAATAACTGTTATGCCTAAAACTCTAAAATAAATTTTCGCTCTTTTCTTAAATAATTGATAGATAGAAAAAAATAAAACCATAGCGGAAATTATAAATAATCCAGTTAAAGATTCTAACAACACTAAGAAGTAAACAAACCAAACTATTAAAATATATAAATACAATTTGTGTAAATGATTTTTTAAATTAGTAATAAACCAAATACAAGTGATTATAGAAAAGCAAACCAATAATGCTAAACGAATATGAGATAAGAAAATAACAATATCTCGAATATCGTGTACTTGAACTTTTGTCCATCCTAAGTAAATTATAAAACTAATTAAAGTAGAAATAAATGTTGCAGCAACTAAAAAAGCTAGAACTATCCGGTATTGCCTCAATGTAAACTTTTGTATCGATGAAAAAAACAAAGGCATTAAAAGTAACGGTGCTTTTATTCTTAAACTATCTAATGCAAAATGAAAATTTGTTGTATTCCATAAGCCAATAATTACCCAAAAATATATTCCCCACAAAATCCAAACTACAGGTTGTTGTATTGCTTTATTTATTTTAGATTTTAAATTACCTCCAAGAATCCAACCCGCTGCTATAATAATCTGTCCTAAGCTTAATCCAAAAAGAGATAAGGGCAAGGAGGCTGCCATTAAAAGTATTCCTACCCAAACAGCATAATCTCCAAATTCATTTATAGCAGAACGCTTAATCAATCGTAGTGTGAAATTAAATTACTCTTTAAACGAGCGATTCATAATAGAACTAAAAACTACAGGATCTTGCAATGCGCGAATGGCTAATTTAACTTCAGGATCGGTTAAAAAACTATTTTCCATTCTTCCATTTTGATAATAATATCTTGACACGATTTCATTTTCTAAAATAGATATTATTTCTTGTTTATGCATATTCAAATCTTCAGTTTTGTCATGAACCAACCGTTTACTTAAGACTTCATATTCTGGTTTTATATTCTCAAAATTATGTTCACGGATGGCTTTTTCTTTAAGCTCTTCTAACTTATGTTCACTTTCTGTTACATATTCATATTCCTTATTTGAAAGCCATTTTGTAAAATCTAAATAGTCGGTGTTACTAAGATGAAATTCTTTCGCAAGAGCAATTGTTGGATGACTTATTTTATATTGAGTTGCATAATCAAACAAGAAATATTTATTGGCAACAATTTGTGTAATCGGACTGTAGGTTATTGGTTCCATAGCATAATCGGGTTCAATGCCTCCACCATCAAAAACCTTACGACCGATTTTAGTTTTAAATTCTCTCTTTAACGAATCAGGAACTTTGCCAACGCTTCCATCTGCATTTCGATGAGTATAATCTAATGCTTGAATACATCGTCCGCTTGGAATATAATATTTTGCTGTGGTAACTTTTAACTGTGTATTGTATGATAACGGTCGAGTAGTTTGCACCAAACCTTTTCCAAAAGTACGTTGACCAATTATCGCTGCGCGATCAAAATCTTGAAGTGATCCAGAAACAATTTCTGCTGCTGAAGCCGATCCACTACTAACCAATACTACAATAGGTGTTTTAGTATCAGTAGCAGAATTAAGTGCCTTATAAATCTTATCCCAATCTTTTACTTTGCCTCGAGTACTTACAACCTCTTGACCTTTATCAACAAAAACATTTACAATATTTACGGCTTCGTTTAATAATCCACCAGGGTTACCACGTAAGTCTAAAATTAATCCTTTTACATTTTTCTTTTGAGTAAGATCCTGCACTGCTTCTTTTACTTCTAAGCCTGCATTATCTGTAAAACTACTTAAGCGGATATATCCAACATCTCCATTTACAACACCAAAATAAGGTACATTTTTTATTTGGATTTCCTCACGAATTAATGTTTTTGTAAGAGGTTGTGATTCACCAGGACGATCAACCAGTAATGTTAAAGAAGTTTTAGGTTGTCCTTTTAACATTTTACTGATATCATCATATTGCTTTCCTTTGGTTGACTTACCATCAATAGCACGAATAATATCACCAGCTATAATTCCTCCTTTTTGAGCGGGAAATCCTTCGTAAGGATCAGTAATTACTACATCATTATCTCTTTGGCCAATTAATGCTCCAATTCCACCATACTCGCCTGTTGTCATAAAACGATAATCCTCGGCTTGATCTTCTGAGATAAATTGAGTGTAAGGGTCAAGACTTTCGAGCATCACATCGATACCTTGATGAACTAAAGATTCGGCATCTAGTGGATCAACATAATAAATAGTGAGTTCACGAAATAGTGTTGTGAAAATATCGAGGTTACGTGATTGCTCGAATAAATTATCGTCTGCATCACGAAATGAAACTAAACCGAGAGCCACAACTCCTGCAAGAATCCAAAAACGAAATCTTTTCAAGAAAATACGGATAGGTGATTTTGATGGTAACATATTGCTTTTGATAACTTAGATTTTAGATAATCTGCTTAATTTCTCCATTATTAATTAAAGGATAAAGATACTTTACTACAATCATCTGTTATCCTTAAAATAGATTTGTATTAACTGCTTTTCAACAATGAATTATTGAACAGGATCATAGCCATGACCACCCCAAGGATTGCAGGAAAGGATTCGTTTTGCAGCCATCCATCCACCTTTAAATGGCCCATATTTTCGAATCGCTTCCACAGAATACACTGAGCACGTAGGAGAATAGCGACATGCTCTTCCTAAATGCGGTGAGATTGCATTCTGATAAAACTGTATCAATACAATCATACTTTTACTCAACAACTTGCGCATGCTGACGAATTAAACGTTGTAAAAGTGAAATTATTTTATCTTGCGTTTCGGCAAATGGAATTGGGATATTGCTCTGGGAAATCAGTAAGATTGCTAAGCCTTTTTTTTGAGTTTTACATAACTCCACAATTTCATGTTTATTGATTCTATAAGATTCTCTCATCAGGCGTTTCATGCGGTTGCGATGATTTGCCTTTCGCATCTTCCTTTTTGGCGAGGTAACTCCTAACTCTACAGGATTTTTTTCGTCGAAGGGAATTTCAACCCATAACAACCTAAAAGCTCCTAATCGTATCGACTTCCCCGATTCGAAAAGCTGATCGAAAAGCTTTCGGCTTTTTATCCGCTCTTCAGCAGGAAGTGTATTTTGGGGCTTTATAGAAATAGAATCAGGCATGTAAAAACTATAAAAGCCCACAGTATAAATTGCAGGCTTTCAATTTTTTGGTGAAAACTACTTATTTTTCTTTAGGTATTGTTCAATACTCATGGTCATAGAAGGTGCTTCAGGAATGGGTGCTTGAATATCCAGTCTTAAATTTGCCTCCAATACTGCTTGGGAAGTACTTTGTCCGAAGGCGGCTATTAGTGTTGTATTTTGTTGAAAATCAGGGAAATTTTTAAATAATGAAGTAATTCCTGCTGGGCTAAAGAAAACGAGCATATCATATTTCACATCGGCAAGATCGCTTAAGTCGCTACATACAGTTTTATAAATAACAGCTTTAACGAAGTCAAAACCATGATGTTGAAGTACATCTGCTATCTCTTGTTTAGCAATATCAGAGCAAGGAACAATAAACTTCTCCTTTTTATGCTTTTTTAATACTTCAATTAGATCAGTGATATTTTGTTTCCCAAAGAAAATTTTACGCTTACGGAAAGTGATATATTTCTGCAAATACAAAGCAGTAGATTCTGATATACAGAAATACTTGAGCTCCTCCATATTTGTGAAGCGCATTTCAGTGCATATGCGGAAAAAATGATCGACGGCATGACGGCTTGTGAGAATCACAGACGTATGATCGCCAATATTAATTCTATCCTTGCGAAAATCCTTAGCTGCAATTCCTTCTACGTGGATAAAGGGTCTAAAATCTATTTTCAGACTGTACTTTTTCGCCAAATCGTAATAAGGAGATTTCTCAGACTCAGGCTTCGGCTGTGTAACGAGTATAGATTTTACTTTCAATGAACCAAGTTTAGGTATACCGTCGTGACTGCTTATAACCTCGAAATTTTTATAGTGTTGCTATTTTATAGATAATCAACACTGGGGCAATTTCGAAGGTGCAAAGGTACAAAAACAAATAGAAAAAAGAGAAGCCCGGAATTCCTATCCAAATACCAGTAGCGCGAACAAGTCGGTACAAGAAAACAATTCCAATTAAAGTGGTTGCAATCTTAATTGTCCAGTCACGTGTTTCGGCTGGAGCATAGGCTAATATCATATTTACGGGGAGTAAAATTAGTCCCATCATCATCACCATTAAAAAAATATTAAAGATATAAAGGGCAACAGGTCGTTCTTGATAAAAAACATTACTTAAGAATCGCAAAGCAATCATTTTTATGGAATATGCAGATGCAACGGCAACAGCAAACATTGCAAATCGAACAATTCCCTTTTGAAGCCATGAAATTTGCCAATTATAATGAACGCTAACTTGGTATAAAAACAAGCCAGCAAGTAAGTAAGAGATTACACTTAAAATTAAAGAAGCTCTTTGAAGCAAAACAGATTCATCACGAACTATTTGATTAGAAACTGTTACATTAAAAAATGCGGAAATCAATTGGCCATAAATTCGATAATAGAAAAAGCGGAACCAAGTAAACAATCCTACCAAAATGATTAATGAAATTGTAAACCAATCGGTGGTAAAGTCATTTAAAGTGCGGGCATTAGGATGATTTACTTTTAAAGAATGGTTTTTAAATAAGCCAGGGCCTTCGAGTGGTAAATATCTAGCGATACTTGTATCTTGAATTTGAGCAATTGTATCGGCATCTACATCAGCAAATCGAAAAGTATTTTTTTGGGCTACTGGAGCAAGAGTATCCATAACTGAAGTGTCAACTGTACTTTTCAGCAATTGTGCCTGATTAGAATCTTGTTTAGCTTCTTGTGGTTTTGCCGAATTCATGAAATGAGTGCATCAACGAAGCTGCAAACTTACCGTTTTAACATGAATTCTTAAAAATGGAAATTTCGAGAGATA
>JANPGA010000432.1:0-2768 GCA_031423735.1 Bacteroidota bacterium
ATAAAATTCTGAGCTAGGAAAATTTTGTGCTTTAATGCATTTTTTTATAGAAGCAAATAGGCCAAAGTTTTTATTTATTTCATAACGAATTTCTGGACTTAACATTAGATATCCCCTATGTTGAGCGTACAAGCCATAGAATAGCCCTTCTGATATAATTTTTCCATTGGAAATGGGTCTAATTGTTTGATCGCCATTTTCAAAAGGTTGAATGCCTTCAATTCTAAAATTTAACCATAAATTTTTAAAAGTTACAATATCGAATTCTAATTTTCCTGTTGCTTCATCTCCAAAACCTTTATTGTGATTTGTAAATCCAGTAGTCGCTGAAAAATACCAATTTGCTGATCGGGAATATCCAAGATTTATTTTTATTTGTTGATGATTATCTGAAAATCCTGTGTTTAATCCGATTACTTGGTTGTTTTTTGAGGTCGCGATACTTTGATCAAATTCAACCATTACTTTCCATGGTGCATTGTTAAGTAATAAATAACCAATACCAAAATTTAAATCACCGAATCCACTTATTTTTGAATTCACTTTGTTATTAACTTGATTTGTTCCAATAACAGAACCATTAACTTTATGATTTTCTAGAAAAGGAATTTCTAATAATAAATTTATTTTTTCAGAGATACCAAAGCGTATACCTAAATTTGATCTGATACTTGTTGTTTTAGCTATAGCTTTCTTTTCGCCATCATCATCAAATACTTTATTGTAAGTATTAAACTCATTTGTAATTTTAATGTCGCCATTATTTTTATCCAAAAAAAGATTGTTGGGTTGTGCAAGTGCTAAAATTGGAGATATGAGCAATGTCAAAAATAATTGATGTTTTTTCATTTTATAAAATATAAATTTATACTTGCAAAATAAATACAAAATAGGATACAATAATGGTTTCTAATAATATTGATTTTAAAGAGTAATAAAAATGACAATAATCAACTATTGATTGGTCATAATTCAACTTAAATAAATTGTTTTAAATTCATTAATGCTCATCTTTGTAAAATACAAAATAATGTAAGTATGAAAAAAGTTGATCTTTTATTTTTAAAGCAGAAAGGACTAAGTTATATGAATTATCGTAAATTAATTGATGATTTATGGAAAAAAGGTCTATCGACTGACGTAGCTCAAGAACCTGCACATACCGAGTATACTAAATTGAATATTCAACGCATGAAGCGGCTTGATCACACAGTTCAACTATTACCAACTTTAATAAGTACAATAGGCAGTTTGGATACACAGTTAGGATGGATGATTCTCACTGAAGGTTGGTGTGGAGATGCTGCTCAAAATTTGCCATGGATGAATAAGATGGTTGAATTATCAAATGGGAAAATACAAGCTTATTATTTGTTAAGGGATGAAAACCTTACAATTATGGATGAGTTTTTAACTAATGGATCAAGGTCAATTCCAAAACTTGTTTGCTTTGATTTTAATTCTGGAGAAGTTTTAGGTACTTGGGGACCTCGACCCAATGAGATTCAAGTATGGTATTCTGATCATAAAAAAAGTAATCCTGAAATTGATAAAAAAGAAAGAGATACCTTATTACATCAATTATATACTTCTAACAAAGGAGAATTTATACAGGATGATTTTAATAATTGTATCCAAAATTGGGTAGTGCTTACTGCAAAAAAAATATAGGAATATTTTATAATTAAGTGGATTTATGGTGATGGATCTTTTGATAATCCAAATAATAAATAAATTTAAAAGCGAAAGTATTGGTTTGTGGTAAGTTTAATACATTACTAAAGTTCTTAGTAAAATTAAAAGTATTTAAATCCCTTTCATCTTGAATTCCGTTTTTGTAAATAATATTTAAAATACTTCCTGGAGAAAATCTCCATTCATAAACCACATCGATATTAAATGCATTAAAATTAAAGTCATTGTTTTCATTGTAGCTGCTATTGTCAATTAATTCTCCATCATTTTGAAGTGAATAATAATTTTTGTATTTTACTGTGTTCCAATAGTGCCGTCCAATAATAGAAATACTCATGTCCTTTTTGAAAATAAAATTGCAATTTATTTCGTTAACCCAAGTCTCTAATCTTCTTGTTCCAAATACAATTATTCCACTATCTGTTTTATTTGCAAATCCTAAATTATATGGATCAAAATCATTTGAAATTGTATAAACAATAAATAATTTATCTGATGGACGTAATCTAAAACTCAATGAGTTTTTGTAGCCTTCACTTTTAAATCGATCTATAAAGTTTGACACTTGAAAGCTATAGTCAACTGCAATGGCCTTTCTATAATCTGAACTTATACCAACTTGTAAATAATAATATCGATAACCATGAAAAAACCTATCAGGTGTTCGTGCTTCATAAAAGTCATAGGATCTAACGGGTGTTATTCCGCCATTTAAAAAGAATCCATTATAGTTTAATGTGTTAAAAAATAAATTTAAGTCGATTTCATTATAACCTATTTTGCCGGTTTTAAAATCAGTTGAAGCATATGCTTGCAAACTATTAAAAGATTCTCTAATAAATTTCCAAGGCTTATATAAGTTGAAATTTAAATAAACGGAATTGAAATTCTGCCCTGCGTTTTCAAAAAATCCAAGATCAGTCGTTCTGTAATTCGTATCCCTAACAGTTCTATTGATTCCATATGTAAAATTCCCTCCTAATTTATTT
Source organism: Bacteroidota bacterium (assembly GCA_031423735.1). GTDB lineage: Bacteria > Bacteroidota > Bacteroidia > AKYH767-A > OLB10 > JANXSD01. The sequence continues at coordinate 2,685 of JANPGA010000432.1, forward strand.
ATTCCTAAAAAGTATTTGTAACCTATTTATTGACTTAAATTATTTGGTGATAGCTCTGTGTTTTTAAAATATCGTTGACTAAGA
>JANPGA010000433.1:0-2683 GCA_031423735.1 Bacteroidota bacterium
GGAATAAATAGCATCAGTTTTGAATATTCTAATTTACTACCCAAAAATTTGTTATATTAAAGATTACTTTTATAGATAACTTGTATATTAATTTTTAATGCGATTACATAATTGAATTTTAATAACCTTTGTACGATACAATTGATATGTGGAAATAAACTTCATCCTTAACTCCTAAGAAAAAAACTATTCTTGGTTTGATTGAAATTCAAAAATAAACCAGACAGATAAATATGCATTGAATTGCTGAAGAAACAATTTAACTTTCTGAATGATGTAGTTAAAATGATATTTAATAAAATTATACTTGAATGAAATCCGTAAAATCAACAAACAAATTAAATCTCTTTATGAAAATTAATATTTTAAAAATCTTACTATTAACCATGCTATTTACATCTTCAACAAATTTATCAATCACTGCAAAAGAAAAATTTATTGAAAATTTAAATCAGAAACGTGTCTTTGATATTCAAGGTCATCGAGGTTGTAGAGGACTAATGCCTGAAAACACAATACCTGCATTCTTAGAAGCAGTAAGATTAGGCGTCCGTACTTTAGAGTTGGATGTTGTAGTTTCGAAGGACGGAAAGTTGCTTGTTTCACATGATCCATTTATGTCATCCGAATTTTGCTTAACACCAGATGGAAAAGAAATTTTGCCAGGTGAAGACAGTATTAAATACAATATTTTTAATATGATGTATGAAGAAATTCAAAAATTTGATTGTGGATCTAAAATCCATCCTCGATTTCCTAATCAAAAAAAATTACACACCTATAAACCATTATTATCGGATGTAATTGATAGCGTTGAGCATTTTACTAAATTGAATAAATTAAAACCAATCATTTATAATATAGAAACAAAATGTTCACCACAAGGGGATGGAATTTATAATCCTACTGCTACCGTTTTTGCTGAAAACTTATTTTCATTAATTGAGAAAAAGAAAATTCTTAACAGAGTAATTTTTCAATCATTCGATATTCGTACAATTAAATTTATAAAAACAAAAAATACGAATGTTAAAATTTCATTATTAGTTGAAGATACCATTAGCTATAAAATTCACATTCAGGAATTAGGCTTTATCCCTACAATTTATAGTCCGGATTACCATTTTGTAACGAATGAATTAGTCGCGAATGTACATCATGATGGAGCACTAATAATTCCATGGACAGTTAACGATATTGATTCGATGAAAAAATTATACTCAATGGAAGTTGATGGATTAATTACTGATTATCCAGATATTGCAATTACTAATTTGAAATAGAATCTGATTTCAAAAAAAAGCTATTGAGTCAATTACCTCAATAGCTTTTTAAATTTAACAATTTCTCATAATCATTAACACTGAACCAAAACATTATCTACTTATTATAAATTTAGTTTTTTGTACGAAATCATTACTTGTTGCCTTTAAAAGATAAATACCATCTTGAATATTCCCTAACTCAATATCTATATATTCGTCATTAATTGAATGAACAATTTGCTTATCAATTATAATTTTACCTGTGAGGTCAACTACTTGTAAAATGAAATTTTCAGTAAAAATATTTTTAACATAAATTTTTTGACCACACGGATTAGGATAGAATTGTAACACTTTATTTAAATCACTAAATTTTATGGGAGAAATTTTACTATGAGTAAATCGCCCATCTAAATCAGTTTGCTTAAGTCTATAATATGAAATTCCTGATAAAGGTTTATTATCAAATAATTCATATTTATTTATTGAATTACTATTTATTGATCCTTTTATTTCTCCAATGGAATAAAAATTAATCCCATCTTTACTTCTTTCTACATTGAAATAATCATTGTTAGTTTCAGAAAGTGTAACCCAATTTATTTTCACACTTTTATTATAAACCTTAGCGTCAAAACTTAATAATTCAATTGGTAAAGGTGAATTTACATTTGTAATTGCATAAGGACCAGAGACCATATTGTATCCAGATACAGTTACATAATTGGCAGCAGCTGATTGAGATGGAAGATATGTTTGCCAAGTGCTACTTAAGCTATTATACAATTGTGCTTTTAAAGAAGAAGGATTATTAAATGGTGAAACAGGTAATTCATCTGGAGCATAATTAAATGTTAAATTTCCAACAGCTGTTCCTGAAATGTCCAGTTGCCAAAATCGATTTACTGTTGCATCGCTATCGTTTACTCCATAAACACTATTAAGATTGGATACAGTTATAGGGAATGTAGGCCATGGAACATTACTTTTGGCAGTACCATAAGTTGAAACAGAAAAGTTGCCTGCATCACCTGAGGTGTGAGAAAATAATAAAGGAATATACGTTCCATCAAGTCGTGAAAAAGGAAATGTAAATAAGCCATTTTGTGTTCCTATTTGCCATATCAACTTACTCGTATTCGTTACATTTTCACTAACCACTCCTCCATTATTGCGCAATACACTAGTAGTAAAACTGTTTATTATAAATGCAGTATTACCATTCAAATCAAATAATCCATTCTGCAATCTTAATTGTGTTTCAATATTAATATTATCACTTAAGGTAACTGTTCCTGCACTTTTATTTATTACTAGGTTGGAAAATACTTCCGTAAATGAATTAGTATTAATTATCTGATTGTTTGTACCAATTAAATTTACAAAAGAGTTAGTTTGCTTAAAATCGGTTTCTAAAC
>JANPGA010000434.1:0-1627 GCA_031423735.1 Bacteroidota bacterium
TGACGGTCTGCGGGCGTCGTGAGACCTAGGTCGCGGTGTCGCTCCAAGAGGTCCAGCCGATCCTCCCGCTGCTCGTCCTCGCTCTCATCGACATTTGCCTTTTTATGACTTACTTTTTTTACGGATGCTTTTTTATCCAATACATCAATTGATCTTGTTTGACCATTTAATCTGAAGTAAACAGAACGATGCCCATTCTCATCCACCTCTCCAACATAAAGTAATCGAATTAAAATATTTTTTCCCCTTCCAATTTCCACTAAAATTTCCTGATTGTTTTGCATTCCAAAAAAGAAAGCAGGAGTTGGCACCTGACTAACATCACCAAATTGTTTTTGAAAATCATGATACTCTTCAAAAACTTTTGGATAAAATTTCCAAGATAAAAAATCAAGATCACTCACGGTATTACCAAAACGAATTTTAAAATTGGCAAGTTCATTCTCAAAATCAAGCGGTTTCAAATGTGCATTTGGTAAATCAGTATAAGCCTCTTCCTCTTTCAAAATTATTTTTTGTATCGCTTTGGGAAACCCTCCATGTGGCTGACCAAGATCTCCTTTAAAAAATGATTTTACCGACTCAGGAAAACTTAACGATTCGCCTCTGTTTAAAACATCTTCATTACTCAAATTATTACTCACCATAAACAAAGCCATATCTCCAACAACTTTCGAGCTCGGTGTTACTTTTACGATATCACCAAATAAATTATTTACATCTGCATACGCTTTCTTTATCTCTTCCATTTTATCGCCTAAGCCCAACGAAATCGCCTGAGGTTTTAAATTGGAATATTGACCTCCTGGAATTTCATGATCATATACTTGTGCTGTTCCTGCCATTAATCCACTCTCGAAGGGATAATACCACTCACGAACTGTTTCCCAATAATTCGAATGTTCGTTTAATGAATTAATATCAACATCAGAAGCATATGGCGTATTACGTAACGATTCAACTAAACTATTAAAATTAGGTTGAGAAGTTAATCCACTCATTGATGCTAATGCAACATCCACAACATCAACACCAGCTTCAATAGCTTTTAAATAAGTGGCACATTGTACCGAAGCAGTATCATGTGTATGCAAATGAATTGGAATAGAAATTACCTTTTTTAATTCACTCACTAAAAGTTCTGCTGCATATGGTTTTAGTAATCCTGCCATATCTTTTATACCAAGAATATGAGCTCCCATATCTTCAAGCTCACGAGCAAGATCCAAATAATATTTTAAAGAATATTTAGTTTTTTTAGGATCGAGAATATCACCAGTGTAACTAATGCAAGCTTCAGCAATTCCTCCCGTTCTTTCTCGTACAGCATTGATGCTAACCGCCATGCTTTTGGTCCAGTTTAAGGAATCAAAAATTCTGAAAATGTCAATTCCATTTTTAGAACTTTCTTCAATAAATTTTTCAACTAAATTATTAGGGTAGGCTGCATAACCAATTGCATTGTTTCCTCTAATTAACATCTGCAAACAAATATTTGGAATTGCTTCACGCAATAACTGCAAACGCTTCCACGGACATTCATGCAAAAATCTCAATGCAACATCGAAAGTTGCGCCACCCCACACTTCCATACTAAAAAGTTGAGGTTGATGTAATGCAAAGTTTC
>JANPGA010000435.1:0-2752 GCA_031423735.1 Bacteroidota bacterium
ATAAGGGAGAATTAGATTTAACTTATGAGAATATTCTTATCACATTCAAACCACTTTGCCAGATATGGTAAACTACATCTGGTTTTAATCCTTATGTTGGCATTTTTTCAAAAATCTTACAGTCAATCCCCCGGAAAAACGGCTACCTTAGATTTTCTAAATAAAAAACTAGGAGAGAGAACCCAATTGGAAATTAAAATGAATGATTTAATTGTAATTACTAAAAATGAAAGTGGTGAAGTAATAAGAGAAGATAAAGTTCCGTTCTCTGACTTAGAGGTTAATAGTTTTTATGAAGAAGAATCTGATTTGTTATGTATTCCTTGTTTAAAAGATGTACAGGGATGTGTAACCAGAACCTTAAAAGTTCAAAAAATTAAGCGACCATACGATAGAATAAGTATCATTGCAGGAGGAACAGAAAATTATAAGCAATTACAAAAAGCCATTGAACATTTAATTCGTTTAGAATCAGAAGTAGGATATAAAGATGAAATCACTCTCGAATAAAGTTTTAATTATACTCTTTTTATTGTTCTCCTTTAGCGCATCTGCACAGGATAAAAAGTTGTCGGCAGGATTTTTTAATAAAGGTTTAATAAGTTTTAACAATGTAAGGTATAAAGAAGCTATTGCACTATTTACAAAAGCAATTGAGGCAGATACTATGAATTTCGATGCATGGATAAAGCGTGGATTTGTTAGAAGTATTGATGGCGATTTTGCAGGAGAGCTTTCTGATTATACCCATGTAATTGAAAAAGATTCTTTGCATAAATGGGCTTATATTTCACGAGGTGCTGCTAAAAATCGAACTGGTGATTATCAATCAGCAATTATTGATTTGAATAAGGCTATCGAAATTGATAAAAATGATCCAGAATCTTACAATAATCGTGGCTTTGCTAAGAAGGCATTAGGCGATTTAGAAGGTGCATGTGATGATTGGAATAAATCGAGAAAGCTTGGAAATGATGAAGCTAAAATTATTTTGAAAAACAACCACTGTAAATGAAAACTAAACTATCCTACTTTATAAGTTTATTAATTATTGTCGCTATTACTTTTTGCCTCTCCAATACAGGTAAAAGTGAAGAGGATATGAGCCATTGTTTAGTAAAATATAAAAGCGAATGGAATCAACCTTGTTCTCAATGCAAAGATTATTCAAAAAGCTATCGCGCTTATTTTAGAAATGAATGTGAAGATAAAATTGATGTTAAATGTGCTTCACAGGAAGTTGATTTAAGATGGAGAACTTTTACGCGGTTACAGATGTTACCAAAGGATACTATTACTGCATATGCTTGCCAAGGTAAAGGTAAATTTATGACTTGGGTAAGGAAGGCTGGTGATAAAGAAGTAGTTTTTCCAACCGATGAAGAGATTAATGAATTGTACGGCAAATAATTTTTTTTAAACTACTTGCAAATTTTTTAATTTAGTTCAGGATAGTTTTATTTGAACTTTTCATAGATTCCTAAACCATACAGTGCAAAATCATATTTTATTGGGTCTTTAGGATCTAACATACGCAGATTGAGGGTTAGTTCGCTTACAGCTTTCCAGTCATCTTGTTTTCTTGTTAATAATCCTAAACTTCTGGCAACTCTTCCCGAATGTAAATCTAATGGGGCATATAAATCGGAAGGAGCAATTCTTTTCCAGATTCCGAAATCAACTCCTGCTTTATCATTTCTCACCATCCATCTTAAAAACATATTTATTCTTTTTGCAGATGAATTTTTTTGTGGATTACTAATATGTTTCAATGTTCTTGTTTCATGCTTTAGAGAGAAAAATAAATTTCGCCATTCGCTAATGGTAGTTTCCATTGAATGATGCTTCGCATGAATATCGGCAAATGAATTTTCTAAACCATTGTGATGAAGATAAATATTTTGCAAAGCCTTTAAGAAGTAAACACAATCAATATGATTAAATGTTCGATGAACAAATGTTTTAAACTGTTTAAGATCCTTTGCGCTATGGTTAATAATAAAAGCGTGCGGCGAATAATCCATTCGTTCCATTAGCCAATTCGCGTTTCTTAAGATCGTTGGTCGTTGGCCCCATGAAATGATGGCGGTGAGGAATCCACTTATCTCACGATCTTCTTTTTGGGTAAACAGATGAGGTATAGATATAGGGTCATGCTCAATAAAGGCAGTGCAATTGAAGGCATTTACTTTACTATCAAGAAATTCTTTTAGTTCTTTTATTTTGGAGGAATTCACTTTGTAAAAATAGGAAACCTTATTAACGCCTAAGTCCCGCTCGGGGCGGGACTTAGGCGACACACAGAAAAACCAAAACAATTTTACTTTTTTTGAACGATAAAACCCTTTACAGAAACAAAAGTATATGCATTTAAGAAAATATCAAGGGACAAAGATGTTGATTTAGGACTTAGAAATGGGTTACTATTATTCAACTAATTTGCCATTTAAACATGTAAATAATTGTATTTAAATACATTAATAACTGATTAATACTATTTTTTAGGACTTTAAAGTCGTGTTTTTAATATTTTTAAATTATTTTTCTATTGAATTAGTTAATAGTAACGTGCATTAGAATAAAAAATAAGGAGTGGCTATAACGTCCAAGTCCCGCTCGGGGCGGGACCAGGAAGACACACAGAAAAGCCAAAACAATTATAAATTCTAATAGGAATTTTCTCTGGAACAAAAATAGATACTAAGTTGCTTAAAACAACGGACAAAACATTAAAAATTGGACATAAGAATTG
>JANPGA010000436.1:0-4301 GCA_031423735.1 Bacteroidota bacterium
GTCCAAATCTGATAGTCTTTATTTTAAAGATTCATTAGGAATAAAAAAAACATTAAAAATTGATTCAGTTTGGTCAATTTATGAAAATGGAAATTTATATATTCAACATAATGGACGTTTATTAAAAATCAACAATATAGGTTCATTAAGTTTTTTTAATGAGAGTTATGAAATTATAAAGGCTCCTAATTCACCAATTGCAATGGATCAAAGTAAAGATATAAGACCATATATTGCAGATTTATCAAATGGAAATATTTATGATTATTCAATAGAGTCGTTTGAAAAATTCATGCAAAATAAAGATGAAGAGTTGTACAAGCAATTTATCGAAATAAAAAAGAAAAAGAAAAAACGAGAGATGATATACCATTTCATCGAAATGTATAATACTAAACATCCTTTATTTTAGAAAATAGATTTTGAAAATACTAATCATCCAAACAGCATTTATAGGAGATGTAATATTAGCAACACCTATACTTGAATCTCTCATTAGGAATCATCCTGACTATGAAATTAGTGTTTTAGTACGTAAGGGTAATGAGTCACTTTTAAATAATTTCCCAGGCATAAATAAAATATATATTTGGGATAAAAAACAATCAAAAACAAAAAACTTATTCAACCTCATTAAAACAATTAGGAAAGAAAAATATGATGAGGTTGTAAATGTTCAAAGATTTTTTTCTACTGGACTATTGACAATACTAAGTGGTGCTAAAATAAAAACCGGATTCGATAAAAATCCATTATCGTTATTTTATAACAATAGAATTGCACATAAAATTAATGATTATGAAAAATTACATGAAGTTGAGCGAAATTTGAAATTAATAAAGCACCACAATGGAGAGTCTTATTTGCGGCCAATTTTATTTCCTTCTAAGGAAGATTTTGATTTTATAAGCAAGTATAGCAAGTTACCTTACATAACAATTTCACCAACCTCAGTGTGGTTTACCAAACAAATGCCAAGTGAGCGTTGGGTTAAGCTGATTCAAGAAACAGAAAAAGCAAACCGAGGTAATTATCACATTTATGTTTTAGGTGGGCCTGCAGATAAAGAAGCATGCGATGAGATAATTAGATTGTCAGGATCAACTAAAGCAATTAATTTAGCTGGTATAACTAGTTTTTTACAAACAGCAGCATTAATAAAAAATGCTACAATGAATTATGTGAATGATTCAGCTCCTATGCACATTGCATCTGCGATGAATGCACCAGTAATGGCTATTTTTTGCAGCACAATTCCTGAATTCGGTTTTGGTCCGTTATCTGACAATAAAAAAATCATTCAAATTGAAACCAAATTAGATTGTCGCCCGTGTGGATTACATGGTTATAGAAAATGTCCAAAGGGACATTTTCGGTGTGGTAAAGAAATTAATATTGAAAAAAATATTGTAAAAATTGTATAATGAAAGATGCGAACGACTGGATTGAACAACTTGAATTGCTTTCACATCCTGAAGGAGGCTATTACAAAGAAACATTTCGATCCAAGGACGAAATTATAACATCAGCTGGCAAACATAATAATGCCAATAGATCTCTATATACTTCTATCTATTTCCTTCTTACTTCAGACAATTTTTCTTCATGGCATAGAATTAAATCTGATGAATTATGGCATTGGCATGCAGGAACATCATTAACTCTATTTGTTATTCATCCAACTGGAAAACTTGAAGAAATACAAATTGGGGATCAAATAGAAAAAGGAGAAAAATTACAAGTATTAGTAGAAGCAGGTTGCTGGTTTGCGTCAGCTATAAATAGCAAAAACAACTATTCACTAGTAGGTTGTACAGTTATTCCAGGTTTTTCATTTGAAGATTTCGAGTTAGCTAGCTCAGAGAAACTTTCAATACTTTATCCGATGCATAAAGAGGTAATTGAAGAATATTGTAGAAGCTAACTAGTTTCTATTAAATTATTTTTAAAATGTATTTTAAAACAAATTAAACATGAATACGAGCCATTCTACATTTTTATAAGAAAGATTTATATGATTTAGATCATTAATTCGAAAACCAAGAAAATAATTTGTACATTTGATTGAAACAATAAGAACAATTATGGATCGAAAATCGAGCACGATGATATCATTTGTATTAGGAGCTGCTGTTGGAGCTGCGATTGGTTATCTTTTAGCTAGTGGTAAAGCAGAGGAATTGAAAGATGATTTACAAGAAACAGCAAGTAAAGTGAAAGACGAAATTGATAAACAAGTTGAACGAGGTAAAGAACTTGTTGACGAAATTCGAAATAAAACTGAACAACCATTTAAGCAATCCTAAATTTATTTAAGCCATAAATTATGAGTGAACAAAGTTTTGGCACTTATGCTAAAGAATTTAAAAAGGATATATCTTCATATATTGATTTAAAACTTGAATATTCTAAACTTATTTTATATGAAAAAATTGCTAGGATAAGTGCTATTAGCATTTCATCTTTAGTTGTTTTATTCTTTTCATTCTTTGTATTTTTATTTGTGTCTATATCCATAGGGTTTTACCTAGGAGAAAAAACAGGAAGCAATGCATTAGGCTTTGGAATTATTAGCCTATTATTTTTACTAATTCTTATGATAATTTTATTATTTAAGAAAAAATATATAGAAAATACAATATCCGAAAAATTCATCGAAATACTAATGGAAGAGCATGAAGACAAAGAAAAAGAGTAACTATGAATTGTTATTAGAAAACCAACGAAAGCTAAAAACTGAAATTAAAATTAGAGAAGAAAATTTTAATGATAAACTTGATTATTTAGAAAAAAACTTTGGTTCAATGCTCCTTAATTCCATTCTTCCATTTAATGCTGAAGAGCGATCAAAAGCATATGGTATATTTGATAAAGTAAATGATTTTATTTTAAAAATGGTTCCAGGCAAAAATGAAGATGTAAAAAAAGAGAGATATGACAATGTTTTTAAATCTGCACAAATGGTGGTGGCAGGAATTGTATTTAAATATTTTAAAAAACTATTTTAATTTTAAACTTCATCAAAAATAATTTTAATTGGGAGTGTAAATTAAACTGAATGCTTCATTAAAAGATCTTCTGAAATATCATTTCCCATAACAAATTTAGTTATACCAAATTTTTAAAGCCTACTCGTTCATAAAATAGTATTGCCTTAGTATTTTTAAACCACACACCTAACCAGATTGTTTTAAACTTTTTTTTGGATGCGATGTGTAATGCTTCAATTATGAGATAAGAACCTAAAGCAGAATTTTGGAATTCTTTTTTAACATAAAATCTACCTAAACAAATTGGAGTATCAAAATTATATCCTGAAGGCTGATGATTCTTTTCAATTTTACAATATGCTGCATAAATATTTTCAAACAAAATACCTAAATAAATAATTCGCTTCTCATTTAATCCAAATTCGAATTTTTGGGATTCGAAATTATCTACGATATAACTTTCAATATCCGATTCATTATCATCATCTTTCCATGATTCTCTAAATGTTGAGGCAGTTAGGATTGATAACGGGACACTTTCGCCTATTCCGAATTGATGCAGTTTCATAAAGCCACCAAGTTCATTCATTTTAAGTAATATTTAAAATATTAAATTAATTTTAATATACTAATAATCAATTATTTAATTAAATAATCAAAATTACATGTTTAAACATGTAATTTTATACTTATCTTTGAAAAAACGAAAAAAATGAATAGAATATTATTAACTATTACTGCTGCCTTTTTAAGTATAGGGGCTATTGCACAATCAACTTGGACAGTTGACAATTCTCATTCGAATGTTAATTTTACGGTTACGCATTTGGTTGTATCAGAAGTACAAGGAAAATTTAAAACTTATGATGGAAAAGTAGTATCAAAAACGGATGATTTTAATGGAGCCCAAATTGACTTTAGTGTTGATATTAATTCAATAAACACAGATGATGAGGGAAGAGATAAGCATTTAAGATCTGAAGACTTTTTTAATGCTGAGAAGTTTCCGAAATTAATATTTAAAAGTACGGATTTCAAAAAGCTTGATGCCAAAAATTACAAATTAACTGGAGATTTAACAGTTCGAGGAGTAACTAAAAAAGTGACTTATGATGTAACTTATGGTGGAACTGTAAAAGATCCTTGGGGAAATACAAAGGCTGGATTTAAATTAAGAGGAACGCTTAACAGAAAAGACTATGGTTTAAATTGGAGTAAAACAATTGAGGCCGGTGGTCTAGTAGTAAGTGACGAAGTTGCACTGTTAGTGAACCTTGAATTACTAAAAGGCAAATAAAATAAAAGCAAAAC
>JANPGA010000437.1:0-5902 GCA_031423735.1 Bacteroidota bacterium
TAATTCTTAATTCTTAATTCCGATAGTTATCGGGACCTAATTCTTTAAATATTTATCAAGCCATTCAAAGAAAACACGTTGCCATAAAATACTATTCTGTGGTTTCAATACCCAATGTCCTTCATCTGGAAAGCTAAAAAAGCGAGCTGGTATATTTTGTAATCGAGCAGCTGAATATGCTTCCATTCCTTGTTCAAATGGAACACGGAAATCTTTTTCATTATGAATAACAAGAATAGGGGTATCCCAGTTTCTTACATAATCCATAGGTGAAAATTGCTCATAGCTTTTTGGAGTAGGAGTTTTCCAGTAGGCTCCACCAAATTCATTATCATTAAAAAAAGTTTCTTCAGTTGTAGTGTACATACTCTTCAAATCAAAAACTCCACAATGAGCAATAAAAGTTTTAAACCTTTTTTGGTGATGACCTGCAAGCCAATAAACCGAATAACCTCCGAAACTTGCTCCAACTGCTCCCAAACGATCTTTATTTACATAAGGTTCTGTGCATGCATCATCAATTGCTGAAATATAATCTTTCATACACTGGCCACCCCAATCTCCAGTAATTTGATCGTTCCATTCTGTTCCAAAGGAAGGTAACCCTCTACGATTTGGCGCAACAATAATATAACCATTTGCAGCCATTAATTGAAAATTCCAACGGTAAGAAAAAAATTGACTGACAGTACTTTGTGGACCTCCCTGACAATATAAAAGCGTTGGGTACTTTTTTGTGGCATCAAAATCAGGTGGATATATAACCCATGTAAGTATTTCCTTCCCATCCGTAGCTTTTACCATTCGCTTAACCACTTTACCCATTTTTATGGTAGAAAGATTTTCTTTATTTGTAAATGTAAGCTGAGTTGAAATGCCATCTTTTAAATTAATTTTAAATAATTCAGTTGGTAAACTCATCGACATCATTGCTGTGATCATGGTAGTTTCTTTTCCAACTGTAGCAAAGGTGAATGATTGATGGTCACCAATATCATTGGTGATTTGACGGATCGGTTTTTTATTGTTCGGATTTAAATCAATCGACCATAATTGATCAGTCGCATTAATTCCACTTAAAAAGTAAACCATTTTTCCATCTGCATTCCAATCCGCACTTTCAACATTATAATCAAATCCTTTTGTAAGTTCAACTTTCTGATTAGTTTTTAAATCCAATTGCATTATACGATTACGGTCAGCCTCATTGCCGGGTTTTTCCATACTCAACCAAATCATTTTAGTGCCATCTGGTGAGAATTGAGGGTTTACATCATAACCTAAAATCCCTTCCGATAAATTGCTGGTTTTCTTAGTTGCAATTTCGTATAAATAAATATCTGAATTCGTGCTGATTGCATAGTCCTTTCCTGCTAGTTTTTTACAAGTGTAGGCTACGAATTTTCCATCAGGGCTCCATGATATTTGTTCGTCACCGCCATTAGGCGCAAGTGGAGTATCATAACGCTCCCCAACTTGTAAATCAATAGGGGCGCCAATTGTTTTGCCATTCGCATAACCAACAACATGTACATGGCTATAGGCACCATCTTCCCAACTTGTCCAATGACGATACATAATATCGTCATAAATTCTCCCAGTAGCCTTTGGCAAGTCCGGATAAATATCTTGAATAGTTTTATCAATTTTTACATCAGAGGTAAACCAAATCATATTTCCCACTGGTGAATATTGAAAATTACTAATATCAGCAGCAAACGAAGTTACTTGCGTTCTTTCTGAACCATCAATATTCATTTCCCATAGTTGAGTAACACCATCTTTATCATTACACAAAAAACCAATTTTTTTTCCGTCAGGTCGCCAACGTGCAGAACTTTCATCATCCTTGCTTTTAGTAATGTTAATTGCTGATCCACCAACTGTCGAAATCGAATAAATATCAGATTGCCCTTTGTTCTCAGCTACATCGTAGGTCCTAACATTGTAAAGCACTGTTTTACCATCATCAGAAATTTTAGGATCTGATAATCTTCCTAATTTCCATAGTAATTCAGGAGTAAGTTTTTGTGAATTTGCTAGCGTTGAAGTTAGAATACAAAGAAGCAGTATTAGTTTTCTTTTCATAGTTTTATTTGCAAGTACCAAAGGTTAAAAAAAAACACTTACCTTCTTGAATTAAATAGACAAACTAACAATATATATCGACATTCTTTTAGGCCAATCATCCTATTTGAAATAAAAAAGCCCTGAAGTAAACATACTTCAGGGCTTTTTTATTTGAAAAAAATTACTTTGCAACCTTAAATTCTACTCGGCGATTTTTAGCTCTTCCTTGTGAGGTTTTATTTGGTGCAATTGGATTTTTATCTCCAAATCCTTTAGTCGATAACCTTGAGCCATCAATTCCTTTATTTATAAGATAATATTTAACAATCTCAGCACGTGATTGTGATAATATATTGTTCATTGCTTGAGAACCAATATTGTCAGTATGACCTTCAATAGCTGTGTGATAACCAACATTTTCTTTCATCAATTTAGCAACTGTATTTAAAATACGTTTTGATCCTGCGGTAAGTTGGTCTTTCCCAGTTTCAAATTGTATGTTTTGATATTCACCTACAGGAATCGATGTTGTTGGATTAGTTTCGTTATTGTCATCTGGACATCCTTGATACATAGCAATACCAAAAACATCTGGACATTTATCATCCTTATCAGCGATTCCATCAGCATCTTTATCAGGGCAACCTTTTGTGGCTACCAATCCTTTTTCTGCAGGACAAGCATCCTCAGTATCCAAAACGCCATCCATATCCGAATCAACAACAGGGCATCCCTCTAATTCTTTAGTGCCAAAAACATCTGGACATTTATCAATTGCATCAGTAACCCCATCACCATCTTTATCAGGGCATCCCATCAACGCAACTAATCCAGCAAAATCAGGACATTTATCAAGCGAGTCTACAACTAAATCATTATCTCTATCAGGGCAACCTTTCATGGCAATAGTTCCTTTTACATCAGGACAAGCATCAAGATAATCAGCAATTCCATCACCGTCACGATCAAGTGGGCAGCCACTCTCATTCACAATTACACCTAATGGAGTATTTGGGCAATTATCACGTTTGTCTTTCACTCCGTCTTTGTCAGTGTCTTTACCTACTGAGAAACTGTAAGTGATACCAACACTATGCATTAAAAAAGCATCATTTGTATTTCGTGCTTCTCCATCGCGATTATCATGATCGCTATAAGCAAAAGATTCTTGCAAATGAAGATTAATACGATCAGAAAGTTTAACTCGAACTCCTCCACCAAAGGCTGCAAAGAAGTCAAAACCATCTACAATTTGATATTTTTTAGGATAATCTGCTACACCAATTCCACCTAAAAGGTATGGAATTACCTTGTGCTTATCCGAATTCAAAAGATTGAGGTTAAAATGAAAATTCAATTGTAACTGCTCTCCATGAAAACTTTTAAATTGATTTTCAGTGTACCCTATATTTCCGTAGGTTCCATTAATAACAAAATCAAAATGGGGGTTTACATACCACGCAGCATTTAATCCTACATGACCAAATTGTGTTTGACTCATGTCGTAAAATCCGTTTCCTAAATCGCCATTGTACTGGGTAAGTCCTCCCCAAAGCCCAAGAGCAAATGGTCGTTCTTGAGTTTGAGCATTTAAGGCAAAACAGCTTAGCCAAATCGTTAAGAAGGTAAGTAATAATTTTTTCATTGAATTGTAGATTATTTTCGATCCCATTTACGGGGTGACAAATGTAGTTCCTTATAATGAAAGTTCGGCCTAAATTCACCCTATTGTACCAATGAATTAGCATAATAATAATAATAAACAGTTCAAAAGGACCCTTTTTTAGTGTTTTTCTACCAATTTAAGTGATTAAACCGCTTTTTGGACTTGCTAATTTTGGGAAAATGCAAAAAGTTATTGATGAGCTATTAAGCAGGAATTAACGTTTTTTAAAAACAAATAGAAATTGATCTTAATGGATTCAAACAAACTAAAACTTAATGATGGTTTTTTTTAAAAACTAAGAGTTACAAGTTAATTTGTTTGGCGTTTAATATTTGTTGAATAATAGCCTAGTTAAGCTTTTTATCAAAAGAATTTATTCTTTTTTGAACGGGAATCATTAACAATTGATATTTGAAAAATTGTAAACTTTCTTTGTGTTTATCCTTTAACAATGTTATAGCTTTGCTATTCGTTCTTTATATCAAGCAGTCGGTAATTTATTATCGATTGCACTTATCTAGAAAGGTGGAGGGACTGAGCCCTGCGAAACCTTGGCAACCCTGTATCTTTGACTTATTAACCGTGATTTTAAAAATTGTTTTTATCTCTAAAATTAAGAAGGTGCCAATTCCTGTTCTTGTTTAATTATACAAGAAAAGATAAGTGTCAGAAACATGTACTAAGCAATTATTATTAAGTAACTATATACATCTCTTCTGGCATGCCGGAAGAGATTTTTTATTTTCCGATATGCCCTAATTTACAAATATGAAACAACAAGCAATTTACAAAGATCTAGAAAGCCGGATTCTTATCATTGATGGTGCAATGGGTACAATGATTCAGCAACACAAGCTCGAAGAAGAGGATTTTCGTGGAGAGAGATTTAAATCATGGGAACATGATTTAAAAGGGAATAACGATTTGCTAAGCTTAACTCAACCGGAAATAATTAGAGGAATCCATCTTGAATATCTTAACGCAGGTGCCGATATAATTGAAACAAATACATTTAATTCGCAAAAAATTTCATTAGCGGATTATAAAATGGAATCGCTGGCTTATGAAATTAATTTTGAGTCAGCAAAGCTTGCTAAATTAGCAATCGAAGATTTTTATAAAGCCAATGGAAATACAATTCCAAAATATGTTGCAGGTGCTCTCGGACCAACAAATCGTACCGCCTCATTATCTCCTGATGTAAATGATCCAGGTTATCGTGCAGTAAGTTATGATGATCTTGTTGAAGCATATACCGAACAATTAAATGGCTTAATTGATGGTGGTGTTGATTTGCTTTTAATCGAAACAATTTTTGATACACTAAATGCAAAGGCTGCACTATTTGCTATTCAAACAGTACTTGAAAAACGATCTCTGCATCTTCCAATTATGATTTCTGGAACAATTACAGATGCAAGTGGTAGAACATTAAGTGGGCAAACTGTTGAAGCATTTTTAAATTCAATGTCGCATGTTCATTTATTAAGCATCGGACTAAATTGTGCATTAGGTGCAAAAGAAATGCGTCCTCATCTTGAAGAATTATCAGTAAAAGCTCCGTTTTTTATAAGTGCTTATCCTAATGCAGGCCTACCAAATCAATTTGGTGAATATGATGAATCTCCTCATGATATGGGACATCAAATTGAAGACTTTCTTAAAAGCGGGTTCTTAAATATCGTAGGTGGATGTTGCGGTACCACTCCCGATCATATTCGTGAAATAGCTGCACTAGCAAAAAATGTTTCTCCTCGTAAACGACCAGAACCAGATACTCTACTTCATCTTAGCGGATTAGAAGCAGTAACCTTACGTCCTGAAAGTAATTTTATGAATATCGGTGAACGTACCAATGTTACTGGTAGTAGGAAGTTCGCTAAATTAATTGCAGATAATGAATATGAAGAAGCATTAGCAATAGCACGCAATCAAGTGGAAGGTGGTGCTCAAGCAATCGACATTAATATGGATGAAGGGATGCTGGATTCTGAAAAGGCAATGGTGCGCTTTCTTCATCTTGTTGCATCAGAACCAGATATTTCAAAACTGCCAATAATGATCGATTCTTCAAAGTTTTTTGTAATCGAAGCTGGGCTAAAATGCACTCAAGGAAAAAGTATTGTAAATTCAATTTCATTAAAGGAAGGTGAAGAAGCATTCGTA
>JANPGA010000438.1:0-3617 GCA_031423735.1 Bacteroidota bacterium
GCCCTCAGGTAAAATCTGCCAGCCACCCTTTCCTCAATTCATTCACAAAGCGGCCTTCAATTACAGTACAATTCTCTAAATAATCATGATCAGGCATACATGATCTCACAAAAAAACTATTTTTCTCGTTTTTATATTTTAATAATCTGTTTCCCTTATTGGTATCGTAAGCTACAGTAATTTTATTTCCATTCGATTGATTCCGTACCAATGCATAATCTTCATTTGTAATATTGATCTCTCGACCAGGTTGAAATCCTGCAAATGATTTTGTAGTAGTTCCACCATTAATCCATATTGAATTTACAGCATCGGATTCAAATTGTTTTTGCGCGCCATTACTTAATCCCTGCCCTGACCCTAATAAAATTATTAAAATAAAAATTCCCCAAGCCACACTAAAGGCAGTAAGAAACGTACGAAGTCGGTTCGCCTTTATAGTTTCAAAAATTTCTATCCAAACTTCTTTATTAAACATTTTTCAATTAAGAATTTAAAATTAAACCATCCTTGATATGTATAATTCGCTGCGTGCGTGCTGCTACATCCTGCTCATGAGTAACAATCACTACCGTTACACCTTTTTTATGAATATTTTCCAACATATCCATTACTTCCATTGTGGTAGTAGAATCAAGTGCTCCAGTTGGTTCGTCAGCAAAAATTACTTTTGGTTTTGAAATTAATGCTCGTGCAATAGCAACTCGTTGTTTTTGACCTCCCGAAAGTTCGTTCGGTGAATGATGAGCCCAATCTTTAAGACCAACACTATCCAAATATTCCAAGGCTAATTTATTTCGTTCCTTTCTACTTACATTTTGATAATAAAGTGGAAGAGCAACATTCTCCATTGCATTTTTAAAAGAAAGTAAATTGAATGATTGAAAAACAAAACCAATAAACTGATTTCTTAATTGAGCTGCACGAGTTTGGCTTAGGTTTTTTATTAATGTTCCATTTAAATGATAATCACCAGTGTCATACTCATCAAGAATTCCTAATATATTTAACAGAGTTGATTTACCAGAACCAGAAGATCCCATAATGGAAACCATTTCTCCTTCATGAATTTTCATGTCGATGCCTTTCAAAACATGCATTCCGCCGGTTCCCATCTTGTAAGTTTTATTAACTCCACTAAGAGTGATCATATTTCTCGCTTATTATACAAACTTAAGAGGTGATTTGGATTACTAACAAAGGATTCGATCAACCGTTGAATGCAGCTGACAAAGGGTAGAGAATGGCTGACAAGGCGAAATTAGTTTATGTATTGATAAACGTTTAAATACCCTTGTTATTTCCATTTAGAGATCAACTTGCATTTTAAACTGGAAGCAAATTAATAATTTAGAGCAGGTCCAAGCCATCGTTCAGTTTCTTCAAAAGAATAGCTCTTTCGAACTGAATAATCCTGAACTTGTTCGCGTGTTATTTTCCCTAATCCAAAATAATAAGAATCTGGGTGAGAAATATATAACCCACTTACGGCAGATGTTGGGATCATAGCAAGACTATCCGTCATTGTAATTCCAGTGTTTTTTTCAACTTCTAGTAATTTAAACAACAACAATTTTTCGGTATGATCTGGTTGTGCTGGATAGCCGGGAGCAGGACGAATTCCATCGTAAGATTCTTTGATAAGCTCCTCGCTTGTTAACGACTCATTTTTTGAATATCCCCAAAATTCCTTTCGTACTCTTTCATGTAAATGCTCTGCAAAAGCTTCAGCTAATCGATCTGCTAAAGCCTTTAACATAATAGCACTATAATCATCATGATCCTTTTCAAAACGTTTTACATGTTCGTCGATACCTTCTCCTGCTGTAACTGCAAAGCCTCCTATATAATCAGTTTTGTTTAACTCTTTAGGAGTAACAAAATCCGACAATGCAACATTTGATTGTCCGGCAGGTTTTTTTGTTTGTTGTCGTAATGAATGGAAAGTAGTTAATACTTCATTTCGATTTTCATTTGAATAAACCTCAATATCATCTTGAATTGAATTTGCAGGATAAATTCCAATAACCGCATTGGCAGTTAACCATTTTTCATCAATAATTTTCTTCAACATTGCTTGTGCATCGTCAAACAATTTTTTTGCTTCTTCACCACGTTCTGGATCATTAAATATTTTAGGGAAACTACCTTTCATTTCCCAACTATGAAAAAATGGAGTCCAATCAATATAGGGTACTAAATCAGCTAATGGATAATTTTTAAAAGATTTATTTCCAATAAAAGTTGGCTTGTTATCCTTCTTGTTCGACCAATCCACAATAAACTTATTTCTTCGAGCTTCGGCTAAGGAAATAAATTTAGTTGCAGATTGTGCTGCGCTATTTTGTACGCGAATCCGTTCATAATCTTCATTGGTTTTACGAATAAACTCTTCTCTATTTTCTTTCGAAATTAAAGTGCTTGCAACAGGAACGCTTCGTGAGGCATCGTTTACATGCACTACAGGGTGTTTATAATGAGGAGCAATTTTTACAGCTGTATGAACCTTAGAAGTGGTAGCTCCACCAATCAATAATGGAATACTTAAGCCTCTTCGCTCCATCTCCTTGGCCACGTGTACCATTTCATCAAGCGACGGAGTAATCAAACCACTTAATCCTATAATATCAACTTCTTCCTTTATTGCAGCATCAATAATTTTATCACAAGAAACCATTACGCCTAAATCTACAATTTCATAATTATTACATGCTAAAACAACACCAACAATATTTTTTCCGATATCATGCACATCGCCTTTAACTGTTGCCATTAAAATCTTACCTGCTTTAGATGCTCCTTCTACCTTTTCTGCTTCAAGGTAAGGCATCAAAAAAGCTACAGCCTTTTTCATAACTCTTGCACTTTTTACAACTTGAGGAAGAAACATTTTACCATCCGCAAACAAATCGCCAACAACATTCATCCCATCCATTAAAGGACCTTCGATTAGATGTAATGCTTTATCAAATTTTTGTCGTGCTTCTTCAACATCAATATCAATATATTCAACAATACCTTTTACTAATGCATGCTTTAATCTATCTTCTACTGAGCTATCGCGCCAAGCTTCATCACGTTCTTGCTTTTTACCTGCTCCTTTAATTTGTTCGGCGTAAGTAATAAGGCGTTCAGTGGCTTCATCATTTCTGTCGAACAATACATCTTCAACTCTTTCTAATAATTCCTTTGGGATTTCATCATAAACTTGCAACTGACCAGGATTTACAATACCCATATCCATACCGGCTTTGATAGCATGATATAAAAATGCTGCATGAATTGCTTCACGAACTAAATCATTTCCTCTAAATGAAAACGAAACATTACTTACACCACCACTAACTTTTGCATAAGGAAGATTTTCTTTAATCCATCTGGTAGAATCAAAAAAGTCGAGTGCATTTCGGCGATGTTCATCCATGCCAGTAGCAACAGGGAAAATGTTTGGATCAAAAATAATATCTTGAGGAGGAAAACCAACACGGTCAACTAAAATATCATAGGCGCGTTTACAAATTTCTTTACGTCGTTCTAGAGAGTCGGCTTGACCTTGTTCATCAAATGCCATCACAATTACAGCTGCACCAAATTTTCTAATAATATTCGCCTGAGTT
>JANPGA010000439.1:0-8889 GCA_031423735.1 Bacteroidota bacterium
CAGGCTTTTTTTATAATTTAAATTTCTTAACTATATTATTGTGTACTAAGGAAGTAAAAATCGTTCTTTTAAATTTGAATTATCATTTTCTCTAGTATTGATTTCATATTTTAAATATGTCCACTAAGCAAGAAAATTAAATGTTTAAATTAAAAATTATACTTCTATTTACACTGTCAATTACCATATCGAATTTTCTTTATGCTCAGCATTGCTTTAACTGTGGGCAAGGTACATTTGGTGATTTCCATGCTACCTCCGACACAACCATTTCTGGTGGACTTTACGAGTTTAGTAGTTTTACTATAGATCAAAATGTTGTTGTTAAAGTAACTGGCGACAAACCATTGCTAGTTCGTTCAACCGGAAAAGTAGTAATTAAAGGAATTATCTCTGCCAATGGTGAAAATGGAGGTAATGGCCAACCAGGAAACTGGTCGACTTTAGGAGGAAAAGGTGTTGCTGGCGGCGCTAATGGAGGTAATGGAACTTTTAATAATTCCAACATTTGTAATGGAAAAAATGGTTTTGGAGAAGGCCCTGGGGGTTATGGTTCCAATTTTAGTGGTGGCGGCGGTGGTGGATATGCAACCTTTGGATCTGGAGCACATTTTCTTTTAGGATTTGCAGGAAATTCATATGGTGATTCAACACTAAAAATACTTTATGGAGGATCAGGTGGTGGAAGTGGATCAGGAGGACTAAATCGCTCAAGTGGTGCAGGTGGTGCAGGTGGTGGAATAATTCAAATTAGCTCATGTCAAGAAATAGTGATTTATCCCAATGGAGGTATATTTTGCAACGGTGGAAACGGAGGTAGTGATGGGAATAGCAATTGTGGCGCTGGTGGTGGTGGATCGGGTGGAACAATTTATTTATCGTGCAAAAGAATTACAAATAAAGGTAAAATTTTTGCCCAAGGAGGACTGGGTGGAACTTCATTACTGAGTGCTACGCCTTACTTTGGAAATGGTGGTAAGGGAGCTAAAGGTAGAATACGAATAGATTATAGTGAAATTGAAAATTTCGGAAATATAAATCCAGCAATTGGATATACTGAAATTCCATTTATTGTTCAAATATTTCGTTCATTAGACACTAAATGTTATGGTTCAAATGATGGGTATGCTAAAGTTAGAAGTGGAGGTGGAAAATCGCCGATAAGTTATTATTGGTCAAATGGTGAAACAACAAATGAAGTAAAAGAATTAAGGGCTGGCAATTACAATGTTACAGTTACAGACAATACCGGTTGTATACAAGTCAAATCAGTTCAAATAAATCAACCACAAGATATTATTCCAGATGTATCTGTAGAATCTCCTACTTGCGAAAATAAAAACGACGGACTTATATTAGCAGGATCAAAAGGTGGAATTCCATATCCAAGTTCAAGAAATATAACAACATCAAATACTTTTTCAAATGGTATTTCCAATGGAATTATGTTTGATGTAACATTAAAAAAAGAAATTAACATCAACAAATTTTCAATTAATATTCAAAATGATTTTTTGAATGATATTCAAATTTGGTATAAAATAGACACCTATCGTACCAATGAAAAAAACAATCTTGCATGGACATCATTAGGTACATATACTGTAAATAGCCAAGGAATTAATGAAAGTACTGACATAATTTTATCAAGCCGCTTAGAATTAGGTGAAGGAACATATTCCTTTTATATTTATAATAAAACTGGAAGCTTAGGAACTATATCAACCGCTGCATTAGGATCTAAATATATATTCGATCATTCAATTACAGTGTATGAAGGAATCGGTCGATCATCAGGTAACTCACCTTTTTCAGCAGGGATCGTTTCCTCTCAATTTTTTACTGGCCATATTAATTATACAATAACCAATAGCAATAATGAGGAATACGATTACACTTGGGGTAATACTTTGACATCAAGAGAATTAAAAAATCAATTTGCTGGTAACTATAATTTAGTAATTACGGATGCGGTTGGATGTAGGAAAGAAACAATTATTAATTTACCTAGCCCTTCCCCTATTCAATTAAACACGCTATTAAATAAATCTCCAAATTGCTATAACGAAGAAAATGGCGAAATAAAAGTAATAGCTAATGATGGCAATCTTAACAAAACTATTATTGGTACTTATTTAGGCGATAGAAAGGTTGATGGAATAATGTTCTCAATTGATGCTTTAAAGAATATTAAACTTAATAAATTAAAATTAAACATTAAAGATTCTGTTGCTTTAACGATATGGATTAAGCAAGGTAATTATGTTGGCTCTGAGAATAATCAATCGCTATGGACTAATTTAGGGAGCTATACATTTCAGAAAAATGGAGCTAAAAAACCAATTGAAATTTATTTAAACAATATCAATCTTACAGCAGGTAAATGGTCGTTTTATATCCATGAAGCAAATGGCAAACTACTATCATTAAGTAATAATAGTACTGGAAACATAGTAACATCAAACAATGATTTAATTTTAAACAAAGGAATAAAAAGAAATGGTAATCCCTTTTCTACAACAACAGGATCAATACTTCAATTTTGTGGATCGTTAGAATATACATTACCTCCCACTAACAATTTTGTATATCAATGGAATGATGGGTCACAAAACACCACCCTTTCAAATCTTAATGCAGGAAACTATACAATTACGGTTTCTGATATTGGAGGATGCTCAATTGAGAAACAATTTGCAATTAAAAATCCAACACCGATTAATCAAATATCAAGTGTTTTAAATGAAACGGATTTTACATCAAACGCTATAGCCTCAGTGCAGCCAAATGGAGGTACAGCTCCATATTATATGTATTGGTCGTCTCTAAATAAAAGTGGAACTTATCAAATCAATCTTACTGCTGGAAACTATCCTATATTGATAGTTGATGCTAAAGGATGCTTAAAATATGATACTATTTTTGTTGCACGAACATTATCTCCACTTCCAGAAACAGGAGTTTTAGTAATTGTCCCAAATCCTACAAAAAATCATATTAAAATAGGGAAAGAGGTTGAAGGAATGGATCAATGTGAATTAAAGATGTATGATATTACCGGCCGTTTAATAAACAAAACGAATACAACAATTTTAACTCTAATGAATGAAGGATTAGATTTACAAAATTTAAGTGATGGAGTTTATACCTTTTCTTTAGAAGATTCAGATCAATTATTTACAACCAAATTAATGGTAATTAGATAAATTTAAAACGATTACAACTTAAATTATATCTACTTATTATAGTTACTTTTAGTGAATGATTCAAAAGGGTAGATTCAATGAATTTTTATTTAAACATGCATTTGTATTTTTCATTTTAGTGCTTACAAATTTTAATGCATTTAGTCAATCAACTAATTCAATTGATGTACTAAATTACAAAATACAAATAAAAAATATTGACTTTAAAAATAAATTAATATCTGGAATCACTTCTATTCGCCTTAGGATTTGTGAAGATAAATTATTGGATATAAGATTATCTTTACGTCAATTAACAGTTGATTCGATTAAAGCTAATGGGAAATTATGTAGATTCAAATATGATGGAGAACTTATTTCAATATTTCCAGAAAATGAATTTAATATTAACGACACTCTCGAATATTTAATCTATTATCATGGTCATCCTAAAACAGATCCATCTGGATGGGGAGGGTTTTATTTTAAGGAGGATTATGCTTTTAATTTAGGAATAAGCTTTTCAGATACCATTCACAATTCAGGTAAGAGTTGGTTTCCATGTAATGATAACTTTACAGATCGCGCATATTTCAATTTTGAGATAGCTACTTCAATCGATAATAAAGCAATATGTAACGGCATTTTAAAATCGAAAAAGCAAATAAGCGAAAAAATAATAATTTGGAAATGGGAGATGAAACAAAGAATTCCACCCTATTTAGTTGGTATTGCTGTTGGCCCGTATTTTACTTTAGAAAGTAAATCGAATAATATATCGATTGAAATTTCATGCTTAGCGAAAGATAGTCAAGAAGTGAAAAAAAGTTTTATTCATCTTGATAAAATAGTAACTAATTTAATACAGTACTATGGCCCATATCCATATGATAAAATCGGTTTTACATTAGTTCCTTTTAACAGGGGCGCGATGGAGCATGCAAGTAATATTTTTATCGGTAAAGTTTTTATTGATGGAAGTTTAAACTACGAGAGCTTATGGGCTCATGAGCTATCACATATGTGGTGGGGCGATTATGTAACTTGCTCGGATGCAAAAGAAATGTGGTTAAACGAAGGTTTTGCTAGTTACAGTGAAATATTGATTTCAGAAAAGTTATATGGAATGAACATATATAAAAGTAAAATACAGGAGAATCATAGAAATGCGTTGCAATTTTCAAGTATAAACGATAGTGGAATTTTTGCCCTTAATAACATACCTCTTTCAAAAACATATGGATCAACTGTATATAAGAAATCCATTGATGTCATTTATACCTTAAGAAATTATTTGGGTGATTCATTGTTTTTTAAAGGCTGTAAATATTATTTGCAAAATCGTGGGGATGGAAATGCTACTTCATTAGATTTAAGCAATGATTTATCAAAAGCTACTGGAATAAATACAAATGATTTTTTTAATGATTGGATTAATACAAAAGGATATCCACATTTTTCTATTGATTCTATAACAAAAGTAAATGATGATTATTTTATTTTTACCAGACAACGATCAAAAGGGAATTCACATCAATATAAAATGTCTATTGAATTGTATTTCGCTAATAGAGAAAAAGATAGTACTGTTACAATTTTAGTTGATTCCATTACAAATAAATTTCATTTAAAAGTCTCATTTAAACCACTATGGTTTGCATTAAATCATTCCCAAAAAATTGCAGATGCGATAATTTCCGATGAAGTAATTATTGACGAACCTAGAGTTTATTTATTTAAAGAAACTAATGTAAAAATTAACGTAAATGAAACTGGGGTTAAACCTTCTACATTGAGAATTGAATTAAACTATATAAAGCCAGATTCACTTAAAAAAAATATTCAAGGACTAAAATTAAGTACGAACCATTATTGGAAAATCGACGGAATAATAGATCAAAAATTGAATGCTAGTGCAACTTTTGAATATAACGGTACCACTAGTTTAAATGATGGTTATTTAGAGAATGAATTAATTTCAGGCTCTGAAATTAATTTAGTGCTTTTACATCGTTCAAATTGTGGTGAAGATTGGGAAATAATTCAAAGTGTCATTATTAATTCGGATGGTAATTTATTTGATAAAAAAGGAAGCATTTTTCTTCCCAAATTATTAAAAGGGGAATATGTTTTAGGTTATCTCGAACAGGAAAAAAATTAACAAAATCTAAATTCAAAAGGCTTGCAAACCATAAAGTATAAATAAATGGGGTAAATTTGCCGAATGCTTAATGATTTACCACAAATTACCCTTAAGAAAGATAAAGAACGATCTATAAAACAGTTGCATCCTTGGATATTTTCGGGAGCAATTGCAAAAGAACCTAAAGAATTACAAGAAGGTGATACTGTTTTAGTTAAATCATTCGATGGAAATTATTTAGCGACCGGTCATTTTCATAAAGGTACAATTACCGTTAGATGTATTGATTTTTTGGAAAATGAAATTGATCAAAATTTTTGGAAGGATAAAATAAGGAAAGCCTGGGAATATCGATTGACGATTGGTTTAGGAAATTCCAAAACCACCAATACATTTCGTTTAATCCATGCAGAAGGAGATGGATTTCCAGGATTAGTAGTTGATATTTACGGTGATGTTGCGATTTTGCAAACTTATACCATTGGAATGCATCGTGTAAAATCTGAAATTACAGAAGGAATTAAAGAAATATTAGGAGATCGTATTAAGGCTGTTTACGATAAATCTGCGGATACAATGGCTAAGCAAAGTAGCATTGTAACAATAGATCAATATTTATGGAAAAAAGATGGCTTTGAACCTTCAGATTATGTTTACGAAAATGGTTTAAGGTTTGGCATTGATTGGATTGCTGGCCAAAAGACAGGTTTTTTTATTGATCAACGAAACAACCGAGAACTTTTAAAAAAATATTCCAATGAAAAGAAAGTTTTAAATACATTTTCCTATACAGGCGGATTTTCAGTTTATGCTTTGGCTGGGAATGCTTCATTAGTTCATTCGGTAGATAGTTCAAAGAAGGCGATGGAAGGGGCTTTAAAAAATGTAGAGTTGAACTTCCCAAATGGTGCTCACAAAGGATTTACAGAAGATGTAATGAGTTTTTTTAAACATACCGAGGAAACTTACGATATTATCATTTTAGACCCTCCTGCGTTCGCAAAACATTTGAGTCAAGTAAAAAATGCAATGGTTGGTTACAGGAACTTGAACACAGAGGGATTTAAGCGAATAAAACCTGGTGGAATTCTTTTTACTTTTTCGTGTTCGCAGGCTGTTGATAAAGAATTATTCAGAAAAATTATTTTTCAGTCGGCATTACAGGCTGGTAGAAAAGTTAGAATCATGCATCAAGTTACCCAACCTGAAGATCACCCAGTAAACATCTATCATCCAGAAGCTGAATATTTAAAGGGATTAATTTTATTTGTAGAATAACCGTATTCTTTAAAGTATTCTAAAAAAATTGACTTAAATTATCTTTAAAAAACAAGGCACCTTCCCTCCTATTTAATAATATAACTTGCCGCTTTTATTATCTTTGTAAAATCAAACTAGCAACTACCATTTATCTTTAAAAATTAAATCCATGTATCCTAAAGTACCACATCTTAAAAACACCGATACCAAAAACTTTTTTCTTATTGCTGGAACATGCGTAGTTGAAACAGAAGAAATTACCTATAAAACGGCACATACACTTCAACAAATAACTAATCGTTTAGGAATTCCATTTGTATTTAAGGCTTCTTATCGAAAAGCAAATAGAACACGATTGGATTCATATACTGGAATGGGAGACGAACTAGCTTTAGGAATTCTTAAAAAAGTTGGAGATCAATTAAAACTCCCTTTATTAACCGATATTCATGAGAGTTATGAAGCGGCCATTGCTGCTGAGTATGTTGATATTCTTCAAATACCTGCATTTCTTTGTAGACAAACTGATTTATTAGTAGCAGCTGCTAATACAGGCAAAGTTGTTAATGTTAAAAAAGGCCAATTTTTATCCCCTGAGGCAATGAAATTTGCTGTAAATAAAATTCTAGAATCAGGCAATAGTAATATAATGCTAACAGAGAGAGGAACTACTTTTGGTTATACCGATTTAGTCGTTGACTTTAGAGCTATTCCAATTATGAAAGCGCTAGGTGTGCCAGTAATTATGGATATTACACATAGCATCCAACAACCGAATCAAATTAGTGGAGTTACAGGCGGTCGTCCTGAATTAATTGCAACCATTGCCAAGGCTGCCATTGCATCAGGTGCTGATGGAATATTTTTAGAAACTCATCCTAATCCAGCCGAAGCTTTATCAGATGGTGCCAATATGATTCCTTTGGATAAAGTTGAAGAACTGTTGATCGATTTAATAAAAATTCGACGCGCCATTCAATAGAAATTAAGAAAAGATTAACAATCCTTTTTTACGCTATTAAAATATTTCTTTTATTTTCAAGAAAATTTAAAGGAATCGATACAATGGATCTAAATCAGTAAGATCATTTATCCGGCAGTCGATATCTGTTATTATGCCATTATTAAATCCATAAACCCAACCATGGATTGCTAATGCCCTTTGCTTCCAAGCTTTTTGAACAATAGATGTTTTTGCTAAATTTCTTACTTGTTCGATCACATTTAATTCAACAAGCCGATTAGCTCTTTCGTTACGATCTTGTAACTTTTCCAACTCAATTTTATTGGCTACGTAAACATCTTTAATATTTAGTAACCATTTATTAACTAATCCGTAGTCGGTATTATCCATAGCCGCTAAAATACCCCCACAGCCATAATGTCCGCAAACAATGATATGTTTTACATGCAATACATTGACCGCATAATATAAAACAGAAAGTAAATTCATATCGGTATGAACCACCATATTGGCTACATTTCGATGTACAAATATTTCACCCGATTTTGTATCAGTAATTTCATTAGCAGGAACTCTACTATCTGAACAACCAATCCAAAGACAACTTGGTGATTGACCTTGGGTTAATTGATCAAAAAAGGCGGGATCTTTAGCCAACTTTTCGGCCGACCATCTTTTATTCCCTTCGAGCAACCTTTCATAGCTACTATCATCAATTTCATTCATAATGGGCTAAAGTAGTTTATTTTAACAATTTAGGTTCACAAAATTACTGATTATTAAGTATGGATAAACCTTTTATACTTACAAACCGTATAAAATCAACTAATCCAATTTTCTATGTTATCAAATTCATTAATTCATCTAAAGCAGAGCACTAAAAATGCCATAACTAATGATATTCTTGATTTAAAAAATAATATTAAAAGGAAAATAATCGTGCTTTTAAAACCATTAAATTAATTCGAAATGGAAAATCATGATGCTGTAAATGAACTTAGAAACTTTAGGTTCGCTATTGATGAAGCAACAATGGTTGTGTATATTGATCAGTACGGTAAAATTACTTTTGCAAATAAAAATTTTTGTGATTTAACAGGATTTAAAGAATCAGAACTTTGCGGAAGAAGAGTTCATGATATTTTAGGGAAAAATAATTTAATCAACTTCGACAGAATTGCGATTAATTTAAATAAAGGTGCATCATGGAAGGGAGAAATTTTCTTTAAAGGAAGTTTTAATCAAAATATATGGATGCATTCCACCATTGTTCCTTTAAACGATGAAATTGGAAAGGAGCAGCATTACATGGCAATACTTGTAGATATTACTGCCAG
>JANPGA010000440.1:0-27319 GCA_031423735.1 Bacteroidota bacterium
TTAGACTTCGCCTGTGATAAAAGCGTGTTGTAACTCTTCTTTTGGAAGCTCATTTTAATTTGTATTTATTGTGAGCGACCTTCTACGAAATATTTTTGTATTTTGCACAAGCAAAATCACTACCGAAGGTTTTGTTCAACATCACATTGGCAATAGGCGGTGTTCAGTGCTCAGCAGACACATTTGTGGTTAATAAAAGTTTGTTCTACGCAGCAACATTTGTGGTAAAAATCGCCACCTTCGCCAATCTCGAAACCGTTATAGCCAATGCTAACAGACGACACAACAATGACGAACATTTCACATAAATAGTATGACAAAAGTTTTAATTACAGGGGCGACAGGAAATGTTGGGACAGAAGTGATAAAGGCATTGCAAAATATTGACCATCAACTTAACATTTATGCTGGAGTTAGAAACTCAAACGAAGACAGACTTAAATTATCAAATTACAAAGTAAATTTTTCCCTATTTGACTTTACCGATGTTGAGACATACAAAGCTGCTTTGGACGGCTGTGAAATACTTTTTTTACTACGACCACCACAAATTGCAGAAGTAGAAAAATATTTTAAACCTATCATTGACACTTGTAAAGAAAACGGAGTTAAACATATTGTATTCTTATCAGTTCAGGGCGTTGAGAAAAGTAAAATAATACCGCACCACAAAATTGAAAAGCTAATTGTTGACAGCAAAGTATCATACACATTCTTACGTCCAGCTTATTTTATGCAAAACTTTACTACTACTTTGCATAACGACTTAGTGAATAAAAAAAGAATTTATCTACCTGCTGGTAACGCAAAGTTTACTCTAATTGATGTTCGTGACATTGGTGCAGTTTCTGCCACTATTTTGACAAGCATATCGGAGCATATCAATAAATCGTATGAATTAACTTGTAATGAAAAGTTGACGTTTACGGAAATGGCAAACATATTAAGCGACATTTTAGGAACTGACATCCAATATATTTCACCAAACCTTTTAAGTTTCTTCCTGAAAAAAAGAAAGGAAAAAACACCAACGATGTTTATTCTTGTAATGATTATGCTTCACTATTTTCCAAGATTTCAAAAAGAACCAGAAACGACAAATTGGGTAGAAAAGTTAATAAATAGAAAACCGACAACGTTTAAAAAATTTATAGATGACAACAAAAAAGCACTCACCGGATGAAAAGAAGCTCTGGCTATAATAGCACCTACAAGAAATTGGCGATTTCAGTACTGTCAGACAGTTTTGTGTTTAGAAAACCGCTATTTCGCCAAGCGCCAAAACATTGGCAGAAACCCTAAGTCTGACTGTGCAACCATCAACCTTACAAGTATTAACCAAGTTTTTGCTGGACAACTTTCTGGACTTCTAACACCTAGGCTAAAAAAATATATTTGTAAAAAAAGCCTACCCACTCGAACACACAAAACTCACTTTCATTTTTTTTGCCGATACACCAAGCCGACCCGATAAAAATGATAGAGTGCTTTCGCTATCCAAAAATGGACAAAATTAGAAAGACCAAACAGCCCCGTTTAACGGGGCTGTTTGTGTAATATCCAACTCAATTGTGCTTTAATAATCGCTGATAGTTTTTATTAATTAAAAAGTGTGAATGATGCAATTATTTTGAAAAATTGTGTAACGATTTCCACAGTTAAGAGCGCAACTTTGTGGCATAAATATTTAAAGGTAAATTAATACACAATCAAATTAAAAATTACAAATTCTTAATGTTGCAAGCATCATTCATCATTGCTGTTATAATTGGCATGTCCTCATGTTGGAACAAAAAGCCATAAGGCACCAAAGAAGCTGCCGAAGAAAAAAAAAGAAAAATTTGATTACATCAACAATGAAAGATGATCAATTTCTTGTTGATGCTGCTGAAATAAATCGCGAAGAAATTAGCTTGGTAAAATTGGCCCAACAAAAAGGAGGCTTATATTTTGTAAACGAATTAAACAAAATGATGGAAGACCAACACATCAAATCATTAGTTGATTTAACCGCATTAGCGAAAATGAAAAAATATCATTTCCAACATCACAAACCAGAAAAGGAAAAGAAGCTTACAAAAAACTAAACCACATATCAGAAAATAATTTTGGAAAGAGATATAGTAGCATGATGGTGAATGGACATAAAAATGCAATTGAACTTTATGAAAAATGCATCTACCAATTGCACTGACCAAGAAATGAAAGCATAGGCAACAGAAACACTTTTCAACTTTAATAGAACATCTTGACCGTGTAATAATGTGTCATAAAGAATGTGACAAAATGTAATTCACAGTTATAAAAAAGCAAAATGAACAACACTGAAAATTTGAATAACAAAGAAGCGATTGACAAACTAAAAAGTTTGGTTAATGATATTAGTATTTGCCTTTTCTGTACCAACTTAAAAACGGATGATGGCTCCACATGTTGCCCCATGACAGCAATAAAAGTTTGCGACCAAGGAGATGTTTGGTTTTTTAGTGAAAAGAGCAGTGATAAAAACAAAGCCATATTAACAGACAAAAATGTGCAACTCTTTTTTTCACATCCGGGAAAGGGAAGCTATTTAATTGTGAAGGGAGGAGCAGAAATAATTTTAGACAAAACGAAAATTGAAGAACTTTGGACACCTGTTGCGAAAATTTGGTTTAAAGAAGGTAAAGACGATCCGAATATTTCTATTGTAAAAGTAAAACCAATTACTGCTTACTATTGGGATACTGACGGAAACAGAATGATTAACTTATTAAAAATGGTGGCATCAGTTGTTACAGGAACAAATTAAGTTACTGGCAAAGAAGGTGCAATAACTGTTTAAAACAAATCTACTTAAAAAGAAAACCAACATGAGTTTTATAAAATCAAAATCATCAACCAACACTAATTCCGTAAATATTTTTTATCAAGAGTATGGAACAGGCAAGCCCGTAATATTTATTCATGGTTGGCCTCTTAACCACGAAATGTGGGAATATCAGTTATCAGAACTTCCAAAACACAATCTTCGTTGTATTGCTTACGATCGCAGAGGCTTTGGCAAATCAGACAGGCCTTGGGAGAGTTACGATTACGAAACACTTGCCGATGATTTGAATGAATTAATTACTCAATTAAATTTATCAGAAGTAACACTTATTGGGTTTTCAATGGGTGGTGGAGAAATTGCCAGCTATATTGGAAAATATGGAACTGATAAAATTGAGAAAGTGGTGTTTGTTAGCTCTGTAACACCATTCAGACTAAAAACAGAGGACAATCCTGATGGAACGGATAAGCAAACTTTTGATGATACTATTCATAAAATTGAAGAAGACCGTCCTGCATTTCTATTAGAGTTTGGTAAAAAATTCTACGGAGTTGAAGAACAAAAGCAAGGCGTTAGTCAAGCATTGTTAAATTGGAATCAGATGTTATGCTTAATGAGTTCGGCAAAAGCAACGGTTGATTGTGTGCATTCTTTTTCTGAAACAGACTTCAGGGAGGACATTAAAAAAATCACAGTTCCTGTTTTAATTATTCATGGTGATGCGGACAAAACTGTTCCTATTAAAGCATCAGGAGACAAAACAGCAGCAATGCTTCCACATGCTAAATACATAGTTTATAGGAACGCACCACATGGTTTATTCATAACCGAAAAAGAAAAATTAAATGCTGATTTAATCAGTTTTATAACAGAAAATATTTCCGAAATTGAATTCGAAAAAAAGAAAAAAGTACTCTCATTAAACTCATAAGGTAAAAAATAAAATTAAGTTCAAATCAACCAATTATTTAAAAATAGCAATTTTAAAATCAAACAAAATGCAAAACGAAAAAACAATTGAAGTGTTAAACACACTCATCACTATCAACAACGATAGAATTGAAGGTTACGAAACAGCAGCCAAAGAAACTGAAGAACAAGAGTTAAAAACCTTATTTGCACAGTTCACTGCTACCAGCCTAAAATGCAAAGCAGAATTAAAAAATGAAGTTAGCAAATTAGGTGGCACCGCTACAGAGGGGACAAAAACAACGGGCAAATTTTTCCGTGTGTGGATGGATGTTAAAGCCGCACTCACAGGCAAAGACCGTAAAGCAATTCTCAACTCTTGCGAATATGGTGAAGACGTGGCAAAAGGCACTTATGAAAAAGCATTGCAAAATGATGCAGAAAATTTAAGTACTGAACAACAAACCATGATTAAATCGCAGCACACGTTGCTTGTTGCCGACCACAACAAAGTAAAAACTATGAGAGATTTAGTAATGGCCGATTAATAATAATTCTTTGTTAAAGAAAAGGCATCAAATTTTATTTATGCCTTTTCTTATTTAAAAACGAATAATGAAAAAGAAAAAAATAAGTGTTACTCAAAAAAAAGTTGCAAAGGTGATGCATGAATTTAAAGAAGGCGAACTACATATTGGTAAATCTGATACGATTGTAACAAACCCAAAACAAGCTATAGCCATTGCGCTAAGTGAATCTGGAAAATTAAAAAAATAAGCAATCATGTGGAAAGAAGAAA
Organism: Bacteroidota bacterium; assembly: GCA_031423735.1. Taxonomy (GTDB): domain Bacteria; phylum Bacteroidota; class Bacteroidia; order AKYH767-A; family OLB10; genus JANXSD01. The sequence goes on from JANPGA010000440.1 coordinate 4,521, forward strand.
ACAATCAACTGCAACGCAGTTTTGAATTTAAGGACTTTGTAGAAGCGTTTACTTTTATGACAAAGGTTGCCTTTGCTGCTGAAAAAATGAACCATCATCCAAATTGGAGTAACGTGTATAACAAGGTAGATATAAAACTATTCACTCATGAAGCGAAAGATAGCATCACAGAAGAGGATGTAAAACTTTCAAAGGAAATAGATAAAATTTTTAATAAAGAATAATTATGAGTCACATTTCAATCATTTCCTCCAGCGTTAGAGAAGGGCGAAAAAGCCATAACGTGGTGCTTTATTTTCAAAATTATCTAATTGAAAATAAACTGGCTACTACAGAGATAATTGACTTAAAGGAGTACAACTTTCCCATTTTTGAAAGCACTTTAAAATTAATGAATAATCCAGCTAAAAATATTCTGGAATTTGCAAATAGAATTAAATCATCTGATGGAATTATCATAGTTACACCCGAATACAATGGTGGATATCCTGCCAGTTTAAAAAATGCAATTGACCTGCTGTATGAAGAATGGAAACACAAACCGATTGCGATAGTGACCGTTTCTAGCGGACCGTTTGCAGGTAACCAGGCTTTGGTATCACTTCAGTTTACTCTTTGGAAAATGAAGGCTTGGACCATTCCTGCTATGTTCTCTGTACCAACAGTTGATAAAGCATATGATGAAAATGGAAAGGCGATGGATAAACTTAATTCTGACAAACTTGCTGCAGTTTTTATAAAAGAATTACTCTGGTGTATTGAAGCCGACAAGGCACCTCAACGTCAATCAGCCTTATAATTATTTCATTCTAAAAAACAAAATCATGTCAATACAAAGCACCAATCCTGCAACCAATATAGTAGTTAAAACATTTGAAGAAATGTCAGAAACTGCGGTTGAACAATCCATTGCAAAATCAGTGGAAACATTCGCATCATGGAAAAAAACATCCTACTCAAAAAGGGCAGAGCTATTACATAACGTAGCCGGTTTGTTAAGAAAGAAAAAGAAGGAGCTAGCCCAATTAATCACCCTTGAAATGGGTAAGTTAGTTGCACAAGCTGAAGGAGAGATTAAACTGAGTGCAGAAATTTTTGATTATTATGCCAACCATGCAGAAGAATTTTTAGCGGATAAGATTTTAAATCCAGTTCATGGACAAGCATTAGTTAGACATAGTCCGATAGGTGTATTGCTTGGTGTACAACCTTGGAATTTTCCATTCTATCAGGTTGCACGTTTTGCAGCACCCAATATAATGGTGGGTAACACTATTTTAATTAAACATGCTTCAATTGTTCCGCAATGCGCCATAGCCATTGAGAAAATATTTTTAGAAGCAGGTGCCCCAATTGGGCTTTACACTAATCTGCTTATATCTGGAAAAAGAGCATCAGCATTAGTGGCTGATAAAAGAATAAAAGGCGTTTCACTTACGGGGAGTGAAGCTGCAGGTGCAAGTATTGCAACTGAGGCTGGCAAGTATTTAAAAAAATCTGTTTTGGAATTAGGAGGTAGCGACGCATTTATTGTGTTGGATGATGCAGATATTGATAAAGCGGTGGAATGGGCTGTTGTTGGCAGAATCAACAACAATGGCGAATGTTGTATTGCATCAAAAAGATTTATTGCAGTTGAAAGTATAGCTGATGATTTTTTTGAAAAATTAAAATGCAAACTAGCAGGTTTGGTGATTGGCAATCCAATGGAACCGAATACAAATATAGGACCGTTGAGCAGCGAAGAAGCTGCAGTTAAAATAGCCGATCAGGTAAAGAGAGCAGTTGATGGAGGAGCAAAAATTTTATTAGGAGGCAAAAGAATGGAGCAACCGGGCGCCTATATGGAGGCTACTGTTATAACTAATATGCTGCCTGATAACCCTGTGTACTACGAAGAGTTTTTTGGTCCCGTAGCAGTTTTTTTTAAAGTTAAAGATGAACAAGAAGCCATCGAATTGGCCAATGATTCTCCATTTGGTTTAGGCGGCTCAGTATTTACACAAGATATAGAAAGAGGTAAACGGGTAGCCGACCAAATTGATACAGGAATGGTTTTTATTAATCATCCAACATGGACGCAAGCGGATTTACCTTTTGGTGGAACTAAAGGTTCAGGTTATGGAAGAGAACTTTCTGAATTAGGCATCAATGAATTTGTAAACAAAAAGCTAATCAGGGTTAGTGAATTAAGTGATCCCTTTTAAATTGGTTTTGAATATAAATAATAAATAAAAAAGCAATATGATACGCAAAGCGACCGCACGTTGGGAAGGAGATTTAAAAAAGGGCAAGAGCTCCCTTACTACAGCAAGCAATATTTTAAAGCAAACAAACTACAGTTACAAAACCCGATTTGAAAATGGAGCAGCCGGAACAAACCCGGAAGAGTTATTAGCCGCAGCCCATGCAGGTTGTTTTACGATGGCTGTAGCTGCCATGCTCACTCAAAAAAAAATAACTCCAAAAGCGTTGGATACAGAAGCAACCTTAACAATGGAAGGATTAAGTATTACAAAAATTTATTTGTCGATTACAGGTTTAGTACCAGGAATTAATGCTGATGATTTTACAACAATTACAAAAGATGCAGAAAAAAACTGCTTGATATCAAAGGTCTTAAACATCCCAATTATTTCAGAGGCACATTTTAAAAGTTGATAATTAAAAATAAAATGAAAACAAAGCAAATAGTACTTGCCAGCAGACCCAAAGGCATTCCTGTGCTAGAAAATTTTAATACAAAAGATTTTGAGTTGGCAGAAATTAAAGATAATGAAGTATTGTTGGAAGCTATGTATTTTTCTGTTGACCCCTACATGCGTGGTAGAATGAATGATGCTAAATCGTATGCTCCTCCGTTTGAAATTGGAAAGCCAATTACAGGTGGAGTAATAGCTAAGGTTATAAAAAGCAATACAGAAAATTTTAAAGAAAACGATATTGTTACGGGAAATCTTCCTTGGCAGCAACATTGTATTGCAATAGCAACTAGCTTACAAAAAATTAATACAAGCATAGCACCAGCAAGTTATTATTTGGGCATATTGGGTATGCCCGGCCTCACTGCGTATTTTGGTTTAATGCATATCGGTAAGCCAAAAGCAGGTGAAACTGTTGTGGTGTCTGGTGCGGCAGGTGCTGTTGGGCTAGTTGTTGGTCAAATAGCTAAACTGCAAGGTTGTCGCGTAATTGGGATAGCAGGCAGTGCAGAAAAGATTGCATTGTTAAAAGGAGAGTTTGGATTTGATGAGGTTATAAATTACAAAACGTGTTCTGATCTAAAAAAAGCTATTGCTGATGTTTGTCCAAAAGCAGTAGATATCTATTACGATAATGTAGGTGGCGAAATTTCGGATGCTGTAATTAGCAATATAAATTTCAATGCAAGAATTGTATTGTGTGGACAAATTGCGTTGTACAACAGTACTGAAATACCAATGGGTCCCCGAATTCAACCGATGTTATTAACCAGAAGTGTGTTAATGCAGGGTTTTATAGTTGGAAATTATCAAAGTCAATTTAATGATGGGAGTATGCAATTAGCTACGTGGGTAAAAGAAGGTAAATTAAAATACAAAGAAACGATTGTAAAAGGCTTTGATAAATTACCTGCTGCATTGTTGGGATTATTCGAAGGGGATAACATTGGAAAAATGATAGTGGAATTATAAAATTTTAACCAAATAAAAAATGAAAATATTAATGGTTCTGACTTCACACAGTGAGTTGGGAAACACAGGAAAAAAAACAGGTTTTTGGATTGAGGAGTTTGCTGCTCCGTATTATGTATTTCTTGATTCGGGAGCTTCTATAACCGTTGCATCTCCAAAAGGTGGTCAGCCTCCTATAGACCCATCCAGCGATACTGATGAAAATCAAACACCAGCTGTTATTAGGTTTAAAGCAGATAAAAGTTTACAAAAGATTTTATCAGAAACGCATTTGCTATCTACCATTTCATCCGATGATTATGATGCTTTATTTTACCCTGGTGGGCATGGGCCTTTATGGGATTTAACCAACGATGATAATTCAATAAATTTAATTGAGGACTTTTGGAGTAGTAAAAAACCTGTAGTGGCAGTTTGCCATGCACCGGCTGTTTTATTGAATGTAAAAGATGATGAAGGTAACTTATTAGTAAAGGGAAAAAATGTAACAGGCTTTACTAATAGTGAAGAAGCAGCTGTAGAACTTACTGAGGTAGTTCCTTTTTTATTGGAAAATGAATTAAAAAATAAGGGTGGAATTTACTCTAAAAAAGATGATTGGGCTTCTTATGTTGTAAAAGACGGTATGCTTATTACGGGACAAAATCCTGCATCTTCTGAAGCTGCAGCAAAAGAATTATTAAAGATTCTCAAATAGTATCTATTAGACAAAAGCGTAATAGCTCTTCATTTGCCAATGAAAACTAAATCAGAATTAAACAAAGAATTAATTGAAACTGCTGATAATATTCAGGAAAATTATCCCGAACTATCAAAATTTGCGGATGAAATGACTGTTACTATTCCTGACAAAGAAATACCTGAAATAAACGTAAACACTTTAAAAGATTACAACGATTCATTGCAAGCAATGGTAAAAGGATATGCAAATAGTTCTGCAAAACATATTGTAATAATTGGGGCAGGTTTTGCAGGACTTAAAATTGCACGAACACTAAATAATCATCCCCATTATAGAGTAACTTTAATTGATAAAAATAATTTCCATCAATTTCAACCGCTACTTTACCAAGTAGCAATGGCAAATTTAGATGCAAGTAATATTTCATTTCCGTTACGGAATATTTTTGAGAAAAGTAAAAATGTTCGTATTCGTGTAGAAACAGTTACAAATATAAATTGTGATGCAGCCATTGTGGAAACAGAAAAAGAAAAATTTAGTTATGATTATTTAATAATTGCAACAGGTGCAACTACAAATTACTTTGGCAACAATGAATTTCAGGAAAAAACATTTCCCATGAAATCAACATTTGAAGCATTGCAAATTCGTAACACATTACTTCAACATTTTGAAGATGCAGTAGCAACAAAATCAACCAACAGTGAAAAGCTTTTATCCGTTGTTATAGTTGGTGGTGGTCCCACAGGTGTAGAATTAAGCGGAGCTTTAGCCGAAATGAAAAATGATTCACTTCCATTTGAATATCCCGAATTAGATTTTACCAAAATGAACATCTATTTGCTAGAAGGAACTTCAAAACTTTTAGGGAACATGAGTTATGTTTCTTCAAAAAAAGCAAGAGAGTATTTGGCCAAATTAGGTGTTATTGTAAAAACAGATGCTATTGTAAAAGAGTACGACGGACAAAAACTTGTATTACAAGACAAAACCGTAATTCAATCAACATTTGTTATATGGGCTGCTGGTGTAAAGGGGAACATTCCAAACGGAATCAACCCCAAGCTTATAACAAAAGCAAATCAAATAAAAACGGACATCTATAATCGTGTCATTTCAATCAATAATGTTTTTGCCGTTGGCGACATTGCTTTTATTCAAACCGAATTGCAACCAAAAGGATTTCCACAATTAGCAAGTGTAGCTATTGACCAAGCCAAAAATGTAGCTAATAATTTTATTCGTTTAGCTAACGATAAATCAATGCAATCATATAAGTATAGTAACAAAGGAAGCATGGCAACCATTGGCAGAAACAAAGCAGTTGTTGATTTAGCAAAACCAAAATTATCTTTTCAAGGATTTTTTGCTTGGATTATCTGGATGACATTACACTTGTTTTTATTAATTGGATTTAAGAACCGTTTAATAGTTTTTATTAATTGGATTTATAAATACTTCACCCATCGTCAATCATTAGCACTATTATTTCCATCCCTTATAGTAAAAACGAAAAAATAAATTCTCATAATGGAATCAAGAAATAAATTATCAGTACCATGGAAATTTATTGTCGCCATTCTTCTCTGATAAAGTGTATGAATCATTAGCGGATATTTTGCAAATGCAAATAACAATTATTCCACTTATTAAAGTTTAAAGAAAACAACAAGATCTATACTCTCCTGACCTTCGGAGCCATAATACTACGCCGTTTCATCATAAAGAAAATGGAGATCTAAGGAAGCATTTAATTTATGATAAAAGTTTTCCTTTGCTATCAGCTCATCATGATGTACCTGATAAAGCAATTTTGGTTCAATATCTATCCTTCTTTGCATACCACAAAAATGTTACAGGAAGTACAAAAAGTCAACTCCATTTTATTATAAGTTTTCAATGATATTTGTTTATTGGGCAACAAACTCAAGCGGTTGCCAAAGAATTGGATTCTGTGCTTCAATAATCCAAATAACTATTGGGATTTTACTTCGTATCAAGTTCAGTGCAGGCAGACGGTTTAGTGCTTCTAAATGGACAACTTCGCCAAATTATAAGCCGTTATCGGTAACCGAAAAGCGTCCCTCACCTCCGCAGACAATATGTGAATTATACAAGAACCCTAAATAATAATGTAACTGTTTAGTCTACAAATGAATCTACCTTTACTACATTCTCAATAAATTAAAAAGACCGTTGAATATGAAATATGCAATAACATAAAATATTTAATTATGAGGGTAGCATTTTTATTACTCGTTATAGTTCATGGACTGATTCATTTACTTGGCTTTGTCAAAGCTTTCGGACTTTCAGATGTGAAACAACTTACACAAACTATTTCAAAACCGTTTGGAGTGATTTGGTTATTTGCCTTTGTTTTCTTTGCTTTAGCCGCTACAATGTTTGCTTTCAAAAATAGTTGGTGGTGGATGTTTGGACTTATTGCATTAGTTACCTCTCAATTCTTAATTGTTATCTTCTGGCAGGATGCTAAATTTGGAACAATAGCAAATTTGATTATTCTAATTATATCAATCATTGGATATAGTAATCGGAGTTACTCTGGCAAATATAGAAATGATGTAAAAGCTGCTTTAAAACAAAAAGAGTATTTTCAAAATTCCGAACTTTCGGAGTCAGATATCCAACAACTTCCCGAGCCAGTAAAAAAATATCTTCGTTATACAGGTTCTGTTGGTAAATCCAAAGTGAATAATTTTAAAGTTGAATTTACTGGAAAAATTAGAAAGGACGAAAAATCAGAATGGATGCCGTTTACTTGTGAACAGTATAACTTTATGGAAAGTCCAACACGATTGTTTTTTATGAAAGCGGTAATGAAAGGTCTGCCAATTGGAGGTTATCACAGCTTTAGAAATGGGGTGGCATATATGGACATCAGATTATTTTCATTATTCAAAGTGCAATATCAGGATGGTGCAGAAATGAATTTGTCGGAGACGGTTACCTTTTTTAATGATATGTGTGTCGTGGCTCCACCAACACTTATTGACAAGCGAATAAAGTGGTTAGAGGTTGAAGGAAATAAAGTGAGAGCATCTTTTACGAATAATAGTATCACAGTATCTGCATGGCTGTATTTTAATGACAAAGGTGAACTCATAAACTTTATTTCTAATGACCGCTATGCTAGTGCAGGAAAGCAATTCCCTTGGGCAACACCTTTAAAAGACTATCATGAAATTAATGGATACAGACTGATGGGAAATGCAAAGACTATTTATAGTTATCCCGACAGAGATTTGGTTTATGGAACGTTCAAACTGATTAGTATAAAATACAACTGTAAAGAAATTGATTAAATGGAATCAAAATTAAAGAGAACTAATATGACAGCTGCAAACAGCAATTACTTTTGCCAAACATCATTTTAAAAATTATTTTATTGATTTTGCTTTTAAAAATGACTAAATTATTTTGCTATTATAGTAATGCTAATTTATTCTTGTTAAAATTGTTTGAAAAATAGTGTGTTTTTATTGTCGTGGAAATGAAACAATAGAAATTCTGAAAAGGATGATTTATTTTGGGTTGTGGTAATGCTTCTACTTGTGCATTTAATTTTTTGCTTATCTACTTTAGAAATTTTTTAAGATTGTAAGTTAATGCCAGCATCATTACCTATTTGTTGGTTTGTTTTATTTCTCGTGTGTTTACTCTTTTCAGATTTAAAAAATTTAGCACCGTACATTGAGTATATCTTACGGTGTTACTAAGGTTGGAAATTAATCAAACAACATGTTTAAGTAATTTAACTCAAACAAATTATCAACCTTCCTCATATCCTATTAAAATCAGTTATATTTGTTGAAGAAGGGAAGTTTTAACACAAATTGCCGTTATCAGCGACTCTTGGGCGAACTACTAACTTTGAACTGTCTACAAGAAATTAAATTGACACATGAAAATTAAACAACTACTTCTTATCTTTTTTTCTTTCATCATAACAGTTACCCAAGCACAAATTACTGAAGGTGATTTTTTAAAGTCTACACAACGCCTAGACAGCTTGCTTTACCATGCTTACAACCAAAAAGATACTGTTAATTATAATAAATTAACGGAAGAGTCTGCATTGCTATACGGAAAACTTTCTGTTGAAGTTAAGAAAAAATATAGCGATTATTTACCGACCAATTATTACAATCTGTGTTGCATCTATTCGTTGACGGGTAATAAAGCAATGGCTTTACGGTATCTAAAAAAATCATTTGATGCGGGCTACTTTGACTATGATCACATGCAAGCGGACACCGACTTAAAAAACATTCGTAATGAAAAAGAATTTAATGATCTTATTGCCACCTCACAAAAAAAGTATCTTGACAGTTTGCAACTTATTATAAAAGAATTCAAACAAGACACTAACACGATTATTAGCCTTGCTGATTATGCAAGTTATTATTACTCGAATTATGATAGCGCCTTGCTGTATTTGAACCGTGCTTCTGATTTAGCGAGGAGTTTAAAAAATGACAAGTATCTTGCTCGCAGCTTGGTTCAGATCGAACAGTTTTATACAAGGAATAAAAATTTCAGAAAAGCATTGGAACTTAATTTTGATTTATTAAAGCTTTATGAAAACATGGGCGATACAATTAGAATTGCTGATACATGGCTTGAATTAGGTGGAGTGTATGATAATTTAGGTGACGAAGAGAGTTCTATTTTGTATAATAAAAAAGCATACACTTCTTACAAAAATCAAAGAGAAAATAAATTGGGGTTGATAAGCAGTGCGAATAACATAGGATATAAATATATAGTTCTTAATCTGCCTGATTCTGCCTTACATTATTTTCAGGAATCAAATGCCTTAGCAAACAATGAAATAAAAATTTCTAATCCGGGAACGTATGCATTTACATTATATGGTCTTGGTAAGGTAAATTATCAGTTAGACAATTTATCTATCGCAACATCCTATTATAAAGAAAGTCTGGTATTGATAACAAAAAAAGGGAACGGAACATCTTATGAAAATTGGATTCATGGTTTAATTTGTATGGGGCTTGGTGAAGTATTTAAATCAAACAGTCATGCCGACTCAGCAATTGTTTATTACAAAGAGGCACTGGAAATAATGCCAGAGATAATACTTATACCTGTTATTTATAGAAACCTTGCCGAGCTTTATAAAAACATTAATAAAGATATTGCTTTCGATTATTTAATGGAAGAGGTAAAATTAACAGACAGTTTGAATAACGCCAACAATAAAAGAGACATTAGAAACTTAACTTTAAATGAGCAAGAAAGGCAAAAATCTATTGCTGTCAAAAAAAAGCAGGATGAAGAAGAACGGAAACAAAATATTCAATACGCATTAATCGCAATCGGACTTGTTACCCTTATAATCCTATTCCTTTTTCTTAGCCGAAGTTTTATTACTAACACCAAACTAATTTCTTTTTTTGGAGTGATTGCTTTGTTACTTGTTTTTGAATTTCTCAATCTATTACTACATCCTTTCTTAGAAAAAATTACTCATCACTCACCTATTTTAATGTTGCTTGCATTAGTTTGTATTGCAGCTTTGCTTGTGCCCTTACACCACAAATTAGAAAAGTGGGCAACTGTAAAATTAGTAGAGAAAAACAAAGAGACAAGATTGGCAAATGCAAAGAAGACGATTGAAAAGTTAGAAGTTAAACCTACTCGAACACAAGACGAGAACCCCAATTTATAATTAACTTCTAATAACCATTTGTACGAATTGCGCGCTGACGAATTCTGAACGAGCAGTAGCAAGTACGCATAACTGTACCTTCTTGAAAAACGGGGTTTCGTGTTCAGTTGATGATTACCGGCTGATGAAGTGGTAGGTCGTTAATTTGGTGGTTGGAAGCCTGTGTCTTTCGCTGAAAAGCGAAGAGACATCCGTCAGAACGAAATGTATTAAAAGAGCAGGAACTGTTTTGGTATATTATACCTGTTTTATTGGATATACATTAGTTAAAATGGGAACCTTTGAAAAAGCTTAATGCTGAACAATTAATTTTTGAATAGATGTTTTATTATTGCGGGTTATTGAAACAAAATATATACCATTATTGAAATTATTAACTGATAGCATTTGGTCCGATGTGAACGAATAAACTTTTACTCCCATTAAATTAAGAATATTCAATTGAAATTTATTTGCATCGCTAGAAATAACTTGTTCTATAAAAACAATTGATGAAGCAGGATTGGGATAGATAATAAAATCAGAAGTAGGAACTATTTCGGAAATTGCGGTTGTTAAATATGTGTTGAAATACTCGAATTCATTACGCACATCATATGAAGCAGTAGCCTGGTTCCAATTGTTATAAGTATTTATTATTTGAAGACATCCATTAGCATTATACGAGTAATTAATTTTGTTGGAATTTACCCATGCAATGGAAATGGTATCCCAACCCTGTGAGGCGTTTTCCAACATTTGATTTGAGGCGTTATACGTTAAATCGCTTTTAGAATAATTTCTCCAGGTATTATTTATCCATTGCTGAGACACCTGTAAAAAAAGGTTTCGGGCTCCATCATACGATTTGTCTGTTTTTGTGGTATTAAGCCATACATTAGAAGTAGCATTCCAGGTATAAGTTAAATACTGAATTTCAAGACCCACAGAGTATGAATATTCGTATTTGCTTTGGTTCACCCAACCTGCAGCAGCTATATCCCATATTTGCCTTACAAAAAGTGTTTTTTGAGCATTGGCATTGTAAGCAAAATCATTTTTGTCTGAATTGACCCATAGACTGCTGCTGGTATTCCATGATTGCGATAAGTTCTGTGTTCTGTTTCCAGCCGCATCATAGGTATAATCAGTTTTGTTATTATTAACCCACACGTTCCCTGTTGCATCCCAGTTTTGGCTAGTGAGTGTGCTTAACGAATCAGTTGCATTATAAGCATAAGCATAATTAAAAATATTTTTCCATGTGCTTGTGCTGCTGTTCCAAGACTGATAAACATATTGTATTTTCAAATTTGATGAATTGTAGGTGTTTATTGTTTGACTTGCATTAACCCACGAGGCAGTGTTAGTACTCCAGGTTTGAAAAACGCCTTGTGTTACTTGGCCTGATAAATTTACAGTAGTGATATATTGGTCAACATTTTGCCAAACACCAACAACCCAAGTTTGATGCAGTTTATTAATAATTATACCAGTACCATTGTAAGTAGAAATGGTAAGCGAATTATTTAACCATGAACTGTTGCTACTTAACCAATCCTGCTCCAGCTTTTTAGTTTCTAATCCATTTGCATTATAGGTGTAAATAATTCTTCCATATAATTCACGTACTGCACTCCCAATGCTGTATGTATATTTATTTACAGTATCAACCTGGCAATCTGCTTTGCAATTGCACATGTATAAAGACATTAAGATTATTAGGTATAGTTTTTTCATGTAGAATTTTAAAATTGTTTTAAGGGTAAAGATAAGCCCATTTGTTATGAATGGCCCTACTTAATTTGTAGTATTTCCGAATCACATTTATTTTCTTCTTTCCCGTTGGTGTCTTCTCCAGTTGGAAGGCGGACTCACATCAAACAGTATTTTTCTACATTATCATTTGATTAGAGAACAAGAATTAAACCTTCTCACCTTCTTAAAAGCAACATTTGTCAATTGGAATTAATTACTTAAAACAGACGATTATAAAAAGCCCATCATCCAAAGCTTTAGCAATAAAATTCATACCTTTTAATTTTATTCGAGATGCGAATTACTCATGGAAATTATCTATTTTTAGGGGGTTACTTATAAACAAAATTAATGGTGGATGGGGAGTTAATTCACACTCTGTAGTTAGTTGCAATTAAAAAGATCTTATGAATCGAAACAGGAGTATAGCAGTATTAACGACTCGATTACTATTGGGGTTTATTTTTTTGATGCAAGGATATGGAAAGGTTTTTACATGGGGAATCGAGAAGTTGTACAATATGGAGTTCTTCCATGAGACATATAAAAATATATTTCCAGATTATATTACACACGCAACAGCTTATTATACATCCTACATTGAATTAATAGGAGGATTATTGCTTGTTTTAGGCTTTAAAAGGGATTATGCTCTTTACGCTCTTGCCTCTGTACTTCTAATAGTCACATTCGGGCATGGTTTAGCTGAACCAATTTGGGACATGTCTCATGTTATGTACCGTGCCATCCTGTTGATTGCATTACTAATTATTCCGAAAGAATGGGATAGATATTCGCTTGACATCTTTATCCAGAAATTCAAATCTTCTCAAAAAAAGAGTAATTCAGATTGAGGTTTGCGATTAACTGCCGCCAACAGCTAAGGCTTCGTTGCGTTCGGACGACGAACAATGAAGCCTATGTTGCATAGCTTGCTCTGTTTTCCTATCGGAAGCACGAAGAGATAGAGGATGTATTATGAGGATTGCAACGATGCAATTTCCACAAAAGCAACTACAAGACAAACAGGATTATAAGCAAAAATTTTATCTTCTAAAGAACTGATTGAAATCTCAAGCCAATCCTGTACAGCAATGAAAATTATACTTCTTAATTTTATTGAAGATACAAATTACTAAATGGAAGTATCTATTTTTAGGAGAATACTTATTAAAAAAACAAATAGGGCATTATAAGTTAATTCACACCCAAAAGGTATCGGTACTGGCGTTTGCAGTAATTTCACGACCGTACTTATCCCTCCAAGTAGATTAAAACCAAAAAGAGTAGATCAAGACAAAAAGTAAAACCAATAAAGAAAGCGGAGGCATCTCAAAAACCAAATGAAAAAAGCAATCACAATTTTTTATATAACAATCTTTATAGGAGTTAATTTCGCAAGTGCTCAAAGTTTAGGAAGGGTAGGTTCACTAACAGATACTGTTACTACTACTTCAGTTGGTACTGTATTGATGGGTGGTGGTAGTGATGTTGATGCTGCATTCACATGGATGATTAATAAATCAGGAGGTGGAGACTTTGTAGTTATTCGTGCAACTGGTACAAATGCTTATAATAATTATATATATGGTTTAGGTTCGGCTCATTCGGTTGAAACTTTTTTAATCAATTCAACAACACTTGCAAATGATTCTACTATTGTACAGGGAATAAGAAAAGCTGAAGCAGTATTTTTTGCAGGAGGAAATCAAAATGACTATATCACTTATTATAAGGGAACGGCATTAGGAATGACTTTAGATTATTTGGCGAATGTTAAACAAGTGCCAATTGGAGGTACCAGTGCAGGCATGGCGATTCAAGGCAATGTTTACTATGACGGTATTACTAATGTGTTTTCTCAGGATGTTTTAATAAATCCGTATGCATCTGGAACAGGTTTGCACTACAACGATTTTTTACTCAATCCATTTCTTGAAAAAACTATTTGTGATACGCACTTTAATACAAAAGGAGGTACTACACCAAACGGCATTACAGGAAGACAAGGAAGGTTGATGACATTTTTATCTCGTATGATTATAGATTCATCAATGACTGATGTTAAAGGAATTGCTTGCGAAGAAAAAACAGCAGTTTGCATTGATGAGAATGGAATTGGTATGGTTGTAGGTTTAAACAAAGCTTATTTTGTAAGACAATGGTGTGCGGCACCTGAAACATGTATGGTAGGTAATCCACTAACTTGGACTAACGGAGCAAAAATATATGTTATTAATGGCCCAGGAACGTATACCGCTATTCCTACAGTTGCCAAATCTATTGATTTAAATAATTGGACTACTGTAATGGGTGGAACGTATGAATATTGGACTGTAAATGATGGCGTGCTTTCCATAGGGCAAACAACAAGTACTCCTATTATTTGTATTCCTACAGGAGTAGCAGATTTAAATAATGAAGATGAAGTAAGTATTTATCCAAACCCAACATTCGGTGAGTTTACAATCTCACTTTCAAACGACAATACTACAATTACTATAACAGATTTACTTGGTCAACAAATAAAAAAAATACAAACAACTCAAAAGACAACGAACTTACAAATTGACAAAAGTGGTGTTTACATAGTTTACGCTAAAACAAAACAAGGAACAACAACACGAAAACTAATTGTAAACCGTTGACAAAAGAAGGAGCAATAGCAACTAACTGCTAAGGCTTAAATGCGTCCGAATGACGAATTTAGCAGTATTTTGAAATTTCAAAGTTTGCCCCGATTTCGTTGGGGGAACCACGTTTTAAAGATTGATTTTTTTATGGAGATTGTATTAATGCAATTGAGGCAAAAATAATATTGAGTACCAAAAAAAGTTAAGTAACAAAAAATTTAATTCTCCAAATTCAACGCTTTTAAGGAAACAAATAATTTCCTTTTGTTTGCTGTATTGACTTGTATTCCCGAGAATGAATATCCCCAATAAATTTATCCCATTTTGAATTTACCTCAATCAATAAAGGGAGGTTTTTTTCGGGATCTAAATCAACAATTTACCTAATTAAAGTAATAAACCCCTTTTCATTTATGATAGTTTCATCATAAAAAGCAATTCGGATTACGTAATAATAGGATCCTACAGGTGCTGGATCGCCATTATTATTTGTTCCATTCCATCCATTGTTTTTATTTGCAAGATTGTAAATTAATTTTCCCCATCGATTAAAAATTTCAATTTTCAATTCTTTATAGTTCAATAATCCAGGAAAAAAATCATTAACTCCATCATTATTAGGAGAAAATATTGTAGGAATAAATAAATCATTACAATCACTTTTAACTAAAACATTAACATGATCGATTTGACTTTTACAAACTCCCGAATCGAGGTAAATATAATAAGTAATAGGATTTAATATTCCTGAAGTTTGATAAGTATTGCCAATGTAAAAAGCATTTGAATAATTTGGAGTTAAGGACCAATGAATTGGATTTGGATTTACAACTCGATACAAAATAGAATCGCCAGGACACAAACTTGAATCAGCAATAAATGGTGCAATTAAATTATTGGCATCTGCAAGAAGTGAAATAAAAGCAGAATCTTTACATCCAAATAAACTAGTTGTAAAAAGTGAATAATCTCCAGATTGAGTTGCAAAACTTGATAAAGTAGAATCTCCAGAAGGAAGCCATAAATATTTATTCATTCCATTATTTGCATGAAGAGCAAGAGTATCACCTTCACAAAACTTTACAACATTATTATCAGTACTTATGATGGCTTCAGCGGAATCGCTATAAACAGTTATTGAGAGTGGAGTAACAATATTACACGATGAGACTGTGCAATTGTAAATGCCAGCAGTGAAAACCATTTGGCTCAAATTACTTCCTGACAAAGGAGATTGCCATTGTGCAGAGCTTCCCAAATTAGTTATTAAACTTAATTCCACGCTTTGGTTTTTACAGATTGTTGATATAGGAATAGCGTATAGAAAAGGCGTATTATATTGATAAACACGTTGCGTATTGGAAACGAGTGGACAGCCTGGTCCAACTGTTTGGACACAATAATATAATCCTGAATTATTAACATAAACGGATGTTGCATTAGAAAGTAGTGCACCATTTGGTCCTTGCCAACTGCAACTCCCAGTACCTGAACATACAAGTTGAATTGAATCATTCGGGCAAATTAAACCTGTAGCCGGAACAAGCGATATAACTGGTTGAGAATAATTTGAAATTAAAATTCCTGCCACTCCAGATATAGCCGTTTTACATCCAAAAGAATTTGTAATGATTTTAGTAGTTGTTACGCCATAATATCCAGGGTTATTTACAAAAATAGTATCGTTTGTTTGTCCTGTAGACCATGAATAAACATATTGAGGCGGAGAAACTATTAGCATTACAGAATCACCAATGCAAATTTCAGTAGAACCTGAAATAGCAATAGAAAACGTTCCGCCAGGTGGTGAAGGGTTAACGATTACAGTTAATGTAGTAGTACAAAATACTGAATCGGTATCACAAATATTTTCACGAATTAACCATGCATCAATAGTAATTGTATAAGTACCTGAATCAATTGCAGTAAAATAATTTATTGAATGACCATTAATACAAACAGCAGCATTATTGTACATAAACTGATTAGATGTTAACCAATGAAAAGTACCATCAAGGCAAACACTATCAACTGCATTGGGATTTGTAAGTTGATCATATAATAGCATTGAGAATGATGTATGATTACAGATAGTAATTGTATCATTGAAATCAATATCCTCTAGGCAATGCAATTTAATTTGCAAAGGTTGAAATGTTGTGAAGGTTTCAACATGAACATCATTATAATTAACACAACCATTTTGATTTGTAACCCCCACAGCATAGTAACCGGAATTTGTAACAGTAATGGGATTTTGACCGACAGGGAAATTTGCCCATTGCACTGTATTTGTACCTACATTAGTACAAGTAAGCGTCACAGAATCAGGAATACAAAAAGAAATAGTATTAGTAATAGCTGAATTTGTATTTACGCCTTTACTATCAGAAATTTCTGGAGTTGCAGAAGAAGTATTTGAAACAACATATATTGAATCTTGATTTACAAAACAACCATCAGTTGAAGTAACAGTAACGGAATAAATACCAGAAGCAGAAACAGTGTTGGAAGCCAATAGATTTCCATTACTCCATAAATAATTAAAATCAGGGCTAACATTTGATAGCATATTAAAATTAATTTTTAGAGCAGATGAAAAACATCCTATTAAAGTATCGGGACATATACTATTTAAGGGATTATCGGTAATACATATGTCAATAAAGTTTCGAATACAACTTGTACCTGTTCTGATGAAATAATCAAATGGTTGGCGATACAAATCAGTATTTGCATTGATGTAAATATCACTATTTCCACGGGAAGGCAATTGAATGAAATCGCCATAGGTAGAGTCCGCACAATAGAGAAAATTAGTTGAATTATAGGTTCGATAATCTAAATATGCTAATCCGTGAAATTTTATTTTCAGAGTATCGACCGTTGAGGAAAATGCATCTTGAAAACTTCCTGTTGAAACAATTTTATTATTACTTAATGTTGTAATTCCATTGGCAAAATCATTTAGTTTTCCTCCTGACTGTCGCGCCCAAATCCAATTTCCAAAATCATCATACGCTGAGATATAAGTATCCCAATAGCCTATACTACAAAAAATTCCATCACCATACACATTTGAAAAATCTGTAAATCGACATTTAAAATTTCCTGTAATATTAATTTCTCCATTGGCATTGGTAGTGATTGCTTCTGCTGAAACTTCATTTTTAGATCCGTCAGCATGCGACCAAATTAAATTTCCATTTACATCATAACGACAAACAAAAATACTATTAGGATCATTACCGAATAAAGTTGTAATATTTGGTGTTCCCAAAAAATATAAAGTACCAACAAAATTACCTGTAATATTTACATCACTATTATGTATCGAAATACCTCCCATATTAACAGAGCTGCCGCTACCCAGCCAACGCACCCATTGTTCTGCACCTGATGAACTATACTTAATCAAAAACATTGCATTATAAATGGCGTTATCGTATTTATTATCGAATGTAATGGTATCACTAAACATTCCTGTAACATAAATATTATTATTGGCATCAACAGAAACATCAGTACCTCTATCAGTAAATTTAGCGGAACCTTTTTTTGCCCAAAGCTCATTTCCATTACTATCATATTTAACAGTAAAAACATCTATAGAATTATTTAAACTTGTTAAACTGACAGCGCCAAAAGAACAGGTACCAGAAAATTCACCTGTTACAATTACGTTTCCTGCATTATCAAAAGTTACCGAATTTCCAGTTTCATTTCCAGCACCGCCCGCACTTTTAACCCACAATAATGTACCTGCTGAATTATACTTTGCAATAAATAGATCACGCTGACCTACCGAAGTAATTTGTTGGCCATCAAAAACGGAAGTTCCTAAATAAAAGCCAGTAATGACAAAATTTCCTGCGGAATCTACATCAATAGCTAAACCCTTATCAGAGTTACTTCCACCGACGCTTTTTAACCACATTACAAATCCTAAGCTATCAGTTTTAGCAATAAAAACATCCTCTAATCCTGCTGATGAAATTGTGAATGTATCCATCTTTGCAATAGAAGTAAAATATCCTGTAGTGTAGGTGTTATTCGAGCCATCCACATCAATATCCAAGCCTTCATCAATAGTTTGTCCGCCGCCACGTTGCATCCAATATTGAGCGTGTGAAAAATTGACACAGAATAGCAGTAAAAAAATGATTCGTATTGTCTTCAATGTACGATTGTATTATAGCATAGGAGAATTCCCTAAAGACTTCAAATGTAGGGTTAATAATTGTATCCTCCTTCCTCTGCTAAATAGAAAAATTTTTTTTAACAGATATAAATTATTTGAAAAGGACTATTTCGAATCTTGTTGATGAAATTTGACGAATTGAAAGAAGACCTATTCATATAACTGAACAAACGGGAATTTATAATGTGGGCAATATGTATCTAATTTAATAATAGTTAATAAAAATATTTAATGATATACATTACAAAGATAAATAAAAGTTTATGAATTAAAATTTTCAATTTTGTACTGTTAAACTTAAAAAAGATAAAAATGACAAGAATAACAGTAGCAAAAGGAGACGGAATTGGTCCTGAGATAATGGAAGCCACTTTAGATATAATTTTGGCAGCAGGTGCTAAATTAAAAATTGACGAAATTGAAGTTGGCGAAAAAGTATACCTAGCAGGTAATACTTCTGGCATCGAATCTGAGTCATGGGATACAATTAGAAAGAATAAAATTTTCCTAAAGGCCCCTATTACCACTCCACAAGGTGGCGGCTACAAAAGCTTGAATGTAACTACTCGAAAATTTCTTGGATTATATTCAAACGTAAGACCTTGTAGAAGTCTTCATCCTTTTGTGAGCACTAAACATCCAATAATGGATATCGTTATTGTAAGAGAGAATGAAGAAGACTTATATGCTGGTATTGAACACCAACAAACCGACGAGGTGGTGCAATGCTTAAAATTAATTAGCAGACCAGGTTGCGAAAAAATAGTTCGATATGCTTTTGAATATGCCAAACAACAAAACCGTAAAAAAGTAACTTGTTTTACAAAGGACAATATTATGAAGCAAACTGATGGATTGTTTCACCAAGTGTTTGATGAGATTGCTAAAGAATATCCTGAAATTGAAAACGAACATTGGATTATAGATATTGGTGCAGCTAAAATGGCAGACACTCCAGAAATTTTTGATGTAATTGTAATGCCAAATTTATATGGAGATGTGCTGAGCGATGTTGCAGCACAAATAACAGGTTCGGTTGGTTTGGCTGGTTCTGCTAATATTGGGGAAGAGTGTTCTATGTTTGAAGCCATACATGGTTCTGCTCCAAGAAGAGCTGGACAAAATGTAGCCAATCCTTCAGGATTATTGCAAGGAGCTATTATGATGCTAAATCATATCGGGCAAACTGAAGTAGCCGAAAAGGTGCAAAATGCTTGGCTTAAGACATTAGAAAATGGCGTACATACTTATGATATTTTTAAGGAAGGCATAAGCAAGCAAAAAGTAGGAACAAAAGAATTTGCAAATGCAGTAATCGCAAACCTTGGTAGCATGCCATCTATTTTAAAATCTGTTTCTTATTCAAATAACACTGCTTTAAATTTACCTAAATACAAACGTAAACCTGCTGCAAAAAAGGAGTTAGTAGGTGTGGATATATTTGTTCATTGGAATGGCGTTAACCCAAATGAATTAGCTGAGAAAGTAAAAAAGATTGAAACAAATGGAATAAAACTTTCGATGATTACAAATAGAGGAATTAAGGTTTGGCCTGATGGATTTGAGGAAACTTTTTGTACCGATCATTGGAGATGTCGTTTTAAACCAAACGAAGGAACTGAAATACAAAAAACAAACATTATTGAACTTTTGGTAAATGCTATTGATGAAAATATTGATACCATAAAAACAGAAAACCTTTATTCATTTGATGGCAAATCTGCATACTCGTTAGGACAAGGGCAGTAAAAAAATATATCTGCAAATAAAACTAATGTAATGACATAATAATTTAGACTATACTCTAGAATTTCCAATTTGCTTATTTTAATAAAGTATCACTAGATAAAATGAATACTCCTATTAATTTGGTATGGTCTAAAACTAGAAAAGTTAAATACAATGAATTCAATTGATGTTTTTTGAATTGTGGAATTTATTTTTACATTAACAAGTAATAGTCATGATTAAGAATTAAGAATAAAATAGTAATGATGTTCGAAGGCAGGAATCTACTAATAGCGACCAAACATGAGAAAGAAAAAGTTATTGCTTCAATTTTAGAAAAAGGATTGGGTGTAAGTTGCATGGTTGCTTCACAACTTGATACGGATGAACTTGGAACTTTTACAGGTGAAGTTGAAAGAAAGGATGATCCCATAACAACTGTTAGAAATAAATGCCTTAAGGCAATGGAACTATATAACATAGATTTAGCCATTGCTAGCGAAGGTTCTTTTGGTCCTCACCCCACTATTGGTTTTATTTCTGCCGACGATGAAATTTTAATGCTTATTGATAAAAAAAACGATTTAGAAATTATTGCTAGGGAAGTTAGTACGGATACAAACATAAATTGTGCAGAAATTAAAACACAGAAGGAACTAAAAGAATTCTCTTCCAATGCTCGTTTTCCATCGCACGGTTTGATACTCAGAAAAGCAAAAGATGATTTTACAGAAATTGTAAAAGGAATAACCAATGAGGAGGAACTAATCAGCACTTTCAACAGATTAATTTTAAATCATAGAAGTGCTTATATTGAAACTGATATGAGAGCAATGTATAATCCAACTCGCATGAAGGTTATTGAGAAGGCTGCTAAAAAATTGGTCGAAAAAGTAAATGCTATCTGTCCTTGTTGTAGTATGCCAGGGTTTGGAATTGTAGATTTTAAACCAGGATTGCTTTGCGAAAGATGCAATTTTCCAACACGTAGTACTTTGAGCAATATTTATATTTGTCAGAAATGTTTATTTGTTAAAGAGGAAAAATTTCCCAATAAAAAATTTTCCGAGGATCCAATGTATTGTGATATTTGTAATCCATAACATAAAAATTATTTGAAAATTAATATGACATTGATGTTTAGTGTTGTGAAAATTAAATAAAGAAAGGTATTAATCGTTAGTGAAAGAATTGATATTATTTCAAATTTAGTATCAACAAGTAAAAGCAAAGTAGTACTTTTTTAGAAACGTTTTTTTAAATAGTGAAAAGTTACTTTATTTTTTTGATTTTTAATTTTTTCAGAAGGAACATCAAATTCTTTCATTAATTCAAGACCATAGTTACGAATAACTTCAATTACTGAAATTGCCCTTTTACCATTAGCAGTGATCGTATATTCAACCTTTGGAGACACAACAGGAAATACAACCCTCTTAACAAATCCTTCTGCTTCTAATTCTCGAAGTTGAATTGTTCAACATTTTGTGAGATATATGTGGAATATCCTTTTTTAATTCCCCATAGCGCATAACCAAGAAGGGATTAAAGAAGTAAAAAAAAGGAAAGGATTAGATGCACTACTGTTCGTTTACCAGCACTATTTATTAGAAGCTCAACTCTTTGTTTACCTCTCAAAGTCCTTTTTTTTAATCTTTGTGTTGTCGGATATGCTACTGCTCATTTGAAACTAAACCGCTCAAATTTACTCAACAATTAATTTCTTGCAGTAATACTTTTCTCCATAAAATGCTTTCACAAAATAAATTCTAACCGAAATAAAAATAAGGCCAGAGCCATTTGAAGCTGTGATAGAAAATAAAGGCAACAATTATTTCGTGGAATATAATATTGGAGAAATAAAAACTAAACATTTATGAGAAGCAAATTTCCTTATACACAAATTAGAATTGCTCTACCAACCGACCAATTGGATAGACTGTTGGAATTTTACACAAAAGGGCTTGACTTAAATCAAATTGGACACTTTAGAGACCGTGAAGGCTTTAGTGGAATTGTGTTAGGTATGCCTACTGAATCGTATCATTTGGAATTTACGCAACACAATGATGGTAGTCCGTGCCATGCACTAACCAGAGACAACCTATTGGTTTTCTATTTAGAAAACAGTCTATAGCGAAACCAAGTAGTTAAGCAATTAAGTGAAATGGGATATTTAGAAGTGGGACCTGAAAAAGCGAATTGAAAAAAAACGGGGTTACAATAGAAGACCTAAACGGATGGAGAATTGTATTAATGAAAACAAGTAACTTTCAAACAAACGGAAACTCTTAGAAATGCTACAATATAAGTTGGTAGATTTTCATGATGTAGTATTTTGCGGTTGAATAACCATTTAATATTTCATATAAATTTGTTTATTTGTGTTGGAGTTTATTGGGATTTGGGAGAAAAAAAATATTTTCTAAAA
>JANPGA010000441.1:0-2675 GCA_031423735.1 Bacteroidota bacterium
GGAGTGATGGTTGCCAATTATAATACGTTAAAATATTCTCGTCAAATGTTAATTGCATTGGATGAAGATGTTTATGGTATTGCTGATTTTAAGTTATTCAAATCAAATCTTGATGAGCAATTAAAAAACATCACTGAAGAAGGCGAGCAGGATATTACTAATCTTTTATCAGAGCATTTTAATGAGTTAAAATTAAATCCGAATGATTCATCAATAAAGAAAATAATTCGTAGCGACTTATACGAATTGATGAATCTAAATATGAATGCTATTGTTAGGAAAAGTAAAGTTGCTGAAAAAACAGCTCATCTTGCTAATACTTGGATTGTTGTTACTGCCACATTGTGCTTTTTGATTTCATTCTCTTTGCTTGTAAATTTTCCAGGACATATCGCAAATCCTATTCGACAATTAACATTAAGTATACAAGAAATAGCAAATAAAAATTATTCACAACGTTTGCATTTTAAGGGAAACGATGAATTCGCTGATTTATCTATAGCATTTAATTCGATGTCAGCTAAATTAGAGGAGTATGAAAATAGTAATCTTGCCAAATTATTGTTTGAGAAAAAACGTATTGAAATTCTCATTAATAATATGCCAGATCCAATTATCGGACTTGACGAAAATTTAAATATATTATTTGCAAATGAGCAATCATTAAAAATTTTGGCACTCAAGTCTGAACAATTAATTGGAAAATCAGCAACTGACATTTCTTTGAAAAATGATTTGATGCGTTCATTGGCAAATGATATCATTTCTTCCAAAAACAACTCATCTTCATTTACATCAAAACCTATGAAGATTTATGCTGATGGTAAGGAAAGTTATTTTGAAAAAGAAATTTTACAAATTAGTTTAAAACCTACTGGCGAACATTTAGATAAGCAAATTGGTTTTGTTTTAATTCTAAAGAATATTACAACCTTTAAAGAGTTGGATTTTGCTAAAACAAACTTCATTGCAACTGTTTCACATGAATTGAAAACTCCTATTGCTTCGATATTTATGAGTTTAAAATTATTGGAAGATAATCGCATTGGCGAAATGAACGATGAACAAAGTGGTTTGATGCAGCATATTAAAGAAGACAGTGAACGACTATTAAAAATCACAAGTGAATTATTAAATATGTCGCAGGTTGAAACAGGAAAAATTCAACTTGCATTGCAACCTGCAAATCCATTAGAAATGATGAATTATGCTGTAAATGCAAATAGAAGTCAGGCAGATAAATCTGGTATTAAGTTAATTACACATATTGAAAAGAATATTTCTGATGTTTGTGCGGATGCAGAAAAGACAGCTTGGGTATTAACAAATTTGGTTTCCAATGCAATTCGTTATTCACATGAAAATGCTCAAGTGGTACTTTCTGCTATGGAAACAGATAACTCGGTAGAGTTTTCTGTAAAGGATTTTGGAAAAGGTATTGAATCAAAATTTAAGGAAAAAGTTTTTGATCGTTATTTTAGGATTCCAGGAACGAATAAGGAAGGCACTGGATTAGGTTTGGCAATAAGTAAGGAGTTTATAGAAGCTCAAGGAGGAAAAATCTCACTAGAATCTGAGTTAGGGATGGGATGTGAATTTAAATTCGTACTTCCTAAGGCATAGGAATATAATTGGAATAGTTTTTGTCTATTTTAGCATTTTTTCATCTATTTTCATAACCTTTGTGTTTTAATTTTGTTAATCTACGTTGATGTCACTTCCAATTACCGCCTTTATAAAAGATTTGTTTTACCCAATTCTAAAAAAAATGTCTAAAAAAGTATATTTATCTGCTCCAGCAATTAATAACCCAATAACATCCATTTATGATATTAAAGTAAATTCTATTGATGGAAAGGAAACTACTCTTTCGAATTATAAGGGTAAAAAAATGTTAATCGTTAATACTGCATCTGAATGTGGCTACACACACCAATATGTTCAGTTGCAAGAATTATTCATGGATAAAGAAAAGGGAATTGTTGTTTTGGGATTTCCTAGTAATGATTTTGGAGGGCAAGAACCAGGGAGTGAAGAAGAGATCTTAGCTTTTTGTGACTCAAAATATCATGTTACATTTCCTATGTTTTCTAAAATAACTGTTAAAGGTGATGGAATGCATCCATTGTATCATTGGTTAAGTGATCCACTGCAAAATGGCTGGAATTCACAAGCAACTACCTGGAATTTTTGTAAATACCTTGTTGATGAAAATGGAAAGTTGTTAAAGTTCTTTAGCGCTGCTGTTGATCCATTCGATAAAGAAATTATTGGCTAACATGGAAAAAATCATCGAAGTTCGTGGATTGAATAAGTCATACGGTTCTTTTAAAGCTGTTGATAGTCTTGATTTGGATGTTTACAGAGGTGATGTTTTCGGATTTTTAGGGCCAAATGGTGCTGGAAAAAGTACTACAATTCGGATGTTAGTTTCATTAATAAAACCAACAGATGGAACAATTAAAATTTTTAATGAAGATTTATCTACCCACCGAAGTTCTATATTGCGAAGAGTTGGTTGTATCGTAGAGAAACCTGATTTTTATAAATATCTCTCAGCACAAAAAAATCTGGAAATCTTAGCACGTGTATCAGGAAAAAAAGTAAGTCGATCTAAGATTGAAGAAATAATTGAATTTGTTGGATTGAAAGGTCGAGAAAAAGATAAAGTGCTC
>JANPGA010000442.1:0-12331 GCA_031423735.1 Bacteroidota bacterium
GAGTTCTTTAAAGAGCATGTATTAAATCGTAAAAACTATTCAAGCAGTGTTTTAACTTCTTTTTCAAGGTATGCTAAACCAACATATCCAATCGCGCCTTTTGTTTGACTAACAGATTGGATAATTGCACCTGTTGCTGGCATATTTAATACACTGCTTGAATAGTTTTTACGATTTAATACATGCTCTTTAAAGAACTCATACGTTCCTGAAGATGTTTCTCTAGCATAAACAACAATTTTCAAATCATCACCTCCAACATCTTTCCAATTTGTAGTTTTCCCTGTGTAAATTCCTTCAAGTTGTTCACGAGTTAATTGTGAAACTTTATTTGAAGGATTTACGATTGCTGCTAATGCATCAAATGCAATTGTTACTTCTTTATATGCACGTCCTGCTTCTTGTAACTTTAAGCGTTCATCCATTTTAATTGGGCGCGATGACATTGCAATTTCTGTAGTTCCATCTATTAAGGCAGCAACTCCAACGCCTGATCCTCCGCCTACAACTGAAATACTTACTCCTTTATTAATTTTCATGTACTCTTCCGCTTCTTTTTGGGATAGTGGAAGAACGGTGTCGCTACCTTTAACAACTAATTTTTGTGCGTTTGCTGTTACATTGAATAATGCAAAGAAACCTATGATTATGATAATATTATTACTTTTCATGTTATGAGAATATAAAGTTAAGTTTAAGTTTTTTATTAATTAGAATCTATATTGTAAGCGTAAAGTTAGAACATTGTCCTTCACATCTTGGGTATAACCTTTTAATTGAGTGGATTCATTTTTTACAATATCATAATAAGCCATAAATTTCATATTTTGGTCAAATCTCCATATTGCACCAAGGCCTAGAGTTGTAAACTTTATATCAGCAGCAGAAGTTTTTGTGCCAGTAATTCCAATTTGGTTACCAGACACCGCAGTATTTGGATCGTACCAATCATATTTCAAAACAAATTGAGCTTTTGATTGACCTATATTTTGTAAGAAATAAAAATATGCTCCATTAAATTTACGATTATATGCATAAGCACCCGTGCCTGTTTTTCCATCAGGTCCAAGAATAAGTGCAGAAACACTTTTTGTATCTGTTGCTAGTGATGGTTGATCACCAGTTATATATTCTGCTCGTATAGTAGTAATTCCTCCAACCCAATCAATACTTACTTGAGCATCAGCACCATAATAAGTTCGTTTTGTATATGCTCCAATTTCTTTCTTTTCAACCACAAATCGTAAAGTATCTTTAACTGTGCTCATCGAATACATTGTATCATTTGCTAGAACAAAACCTCCATCATAAACAGAAACACCTAATCCAATTTTTATTTTTTCATTTGGTGTTGATTTGATAATTGAAAGTCGGGATATAAAGTCTTTCTTTTTATCAAATTCTTTTGCGCCAAGTCCTGTACCATCTAATAATCCTAAATCTAGTTTAATAAAATTCCAGCGAGAAGTTTTTGGTGCTTGCACAGTTAACATAAATCCTAAATCACGTTCTCCTGGAAAAATTGTCTGAGACATTCTTCCGCGTTCTGGTGATTCACGATCACTTGATGAATATCCAATTTCATAACCAAATGGGCGATTGAAAACACCGGCAGTAATAGTAAACAATTCTAAATAGGGATCAGTATATTTTAAATACGATTCTCTTAAAGAAACAATTCCATTTTCTGTTGCATCAATTTGAAAAACAAAGCTCGAATGAATATTACTCCATGTTGCTTTGATGCGTGAACGGCGAAGAAGAAAGCGTTTGTCATCGAAAGTAGGGAAATCGCCACCAGCAAAACTTTTAGCACCGATAGAATCAGTAACTTGATATTGTGCTTGTAAATAGCCTGTTATTTTTAATCTTTTTAAGATTTCTACATCCTGGTAAAGCTTCGCAATAGTGCTTTGAGTAGAATCTTGTTGCTCTGGGTCAACAAATTTGGTGGTTTGTTGCTCTGGATCAACAATTTGTGCATGTGCTGGTGACAATGCTACGAGGGAGAGTAGGCATATGATTGCCCCTAACCATTTGTTTTTCAATGATTTCATTTAATTTTTAGTTTTCTTTTCCGTGAGCAAAGAGATTAACAAATTGTTATTGCTAGTTTACCGGTACGTTATCTTAATGTTAAGACTTGCCATTTTAATAAAAAAATCATCAAAAACACACCATGATTTATTTTTCATACTATAGAAAAATATTATTTTTTGCAATGATTCACTTCGTAAATTTGTAGATTATTATAAAGATATATTCTCATCTGCTATTTATAAGGACATAGAAGTAGTATTGACTTAATGCAGGATTAACATTTTGATAATATAATTGATTCATCTTTGATCCTAATAAAAAAGCACATGGATAATAATACGATCAAGATTCTACTTGCAGATGATGAGCCGGATATACTGGAATTCATGGAGTATAACCTTAAGAAGGAAGGATTTCAGGTTTTACTTGCTAAAAATGGAAAGGAAGCTGTCGACATCGCTAAAAAAGAACGACCACAATTGGTAATTCTTGATATTATGATGCCAATTATGGATGGTATTGAGGCTTGTCGTCATATGCGTGAAATTCCTGAATTACAAAATACTATTATTACATTCTTAACAGCTCGTAACGAAGAGTATTCACAAATTGCAGGATTTGATGTAGGTGCAGATGATTATATTTCTAAGCCTATCAAGCCAAGGATTATGATTAGTCGTATAAAGGCTCTTTTGCGTAGGGTTAATGGCGCACCTGCAAGTGCTAATACAAGTATCCAAATTGGAACTTTAAAGATTGACAGAGAATCCTATTTAGTTTATAAAGATGAATTACCTATTTCATTTCCACGTAAAGAATTTGAATTGTTATCTTTACTTACCTCAAAACCTGGAAAAGTTTTTACAAGAGAAGATATTTTAGCTCGCGTTTGGGGAAGTGAAATTATTGTTGGTGATCGTACAATTGATGTTCATATTCGGAAAATAAGAGAGAAATTAGGAGATGAATCAATTAAAACCATCAAAGGAATAGGCTATAAATTTGATATTTAATTAGTGGTTTTTATTTTAAATTAATTCTATTGTTGAGGTTTTAGATTTAAGTTTGTAGCGTATAAATGAAACCTACCTCTTTAGCAATTTCAACATCTTTAATTATTTCGGTTTTATTGGCCGTAGTTACTTACTTATTGTTTTTTGCATTCAATATTCTTGCTCCATGGTATTTTGGGATAATCATTTTTATAAGTGCTTTTTTATTAATGGGGATTGCATTTCGATACTTGTATCAAAAATATATTTTCACTAATTTAAATCAGATACTAAAAAATATTCTACGATTACGTAATCCTAATGAACCTGTTCGTCCATTTGTTGAAGGTAAATCAGATATTACTTCTGAAATAAATAAAATATTAATTGATTGGAGTAGCGAATCTCGAGAAGAAATAGATCAACTTAAGCAAACTGAAAATTATCGCCGTGAATTTTTAAGTGATGTTTCACACGAACTAAAAACACCAATTTTTAGTATTCAAGGGTATGTACATACGTTAATTGATGGCGGTATTGAAGATTCTGATATCAATCTATTATATCTCAATAAAGCTAGTCGAAGTTTAGATCGTTTAATAAGTATTGTAGATGATCTTGAATCTATTTCAAAATTAGAAGCTGGAGTGTTAATTATAGAGCAACGTACTTTTGATTTTAACGATTTAGTTTTAGATGTGATAGAATCTTTAGAGATGCAAGCTAGAGAAAGAAATGTTAAAGTTGTTTTAGATAATCCTTTGGATAAACAACCCTATGTTTATGGAGATAAAGATCTTATACGACAAGTCTTGGTGAATCTTATTTTTAATTCAATTAAATACGGTAAAAAAGATGGTAAAACGAATGTTCGTTTTACTGATGCTGGAGATAAGATTATTGTTGATGTGCAAGATGATGGAATTGGAATTGAAAAAAGTCATCTGCCACGACTGTTCGAACGTTTTTATAGAGTAGATAAAAGCAGATCAAGAGATCAAGGAGGAACAGGATTAGGATTAGCAATCGTAAAGCATATAATCGAAGCACACGGCCAGCAAATCTCCGTTCATAGTGAATACAATAAAGGAACTACCTTTACTTTTTCATTGAAGAAAAGTAAGTAAAGAAAATTTTATAGGATCCTCAACAAAAAATCCCCGATCAAAAAGATTTGATCGGGGATTTTTATTTAATTGAAATTAGGCACTTAATTCTTCAACAACATTTCTAAAGATGAAATTATTCTTATCATCTAAATCGATTTCAATTTTATCTTCTTTGTTGATGGTACCAGATAAAATTTGTTTGCTTAATTCATTCAATACCCGTTTTTGCAT
The DNA here is from genome assembly GCA_031423735.1 of Bacteroidota bacterium. Classification (GTDB taxonomy): domain Bacteria; phylum Bacteroidota; class Bacteroidia; order AKYH767-A; family OLB10; genus JANXSD01. The sequence goes on from JANPGA010000442.1 coordinate 4,373, forward strand.
TACTCGTTTTAATGGTCGTGCACCAAATTGTGGATCATAACCTAGTTGTGCTAACCAATCAATTGCTTCTGAGGTAATCGTTAATTGAATTGCATTTTTTGAAAGCATTTTTGCTACCGAATTAAATTGCAAACTTACAATTTCACGAATCTCTTCACGACTTAATGGATTGAACATTATAATCTCATCAATACGATTCAAAAACTCCGGACGAATAGTTTTCTTCAATAAATCAAATACTTCAATTTTTGTTTTTGCTAAAACTGAATCACGATTTTTATCAGTCATCTTCTCCGTATTTTCTTGGATTATATGTGCTCCGATATTTGAAGTCATGATGATGATTGTATTCTTGAAGTTCGCAGTTCTTCCTTTATTATCGGTTAATCTTCCGTCATCCAAAACTTGTAAAAGAATATTAAATACATCGGGATGTGCTTTCTCTATTTCGTCTAACAATACCACTGAATACGGTCTTCTACGAACTGATTCTGTTAATTGTCCACCTTCATCATACCCAACATATCCTGGAGGCGCTCCAATCAATCTACTCACCGAATGTTTCTCTTGGAATTCACTCATGTCGATGCGTGTCATTGCATTTTCATCATTGAACAAATACTCTGCTAATGCTTTTGCTAATTCTGTTTTTCCAACTCCTGTTGTTCCAAGAAATATAAATGAACCTATTGGTCGTTTCATATCTTGTAATCCTGCTCTGCTTCTTCTTACAGCATCTGAGATAGCAGCAATTGCATCTTCTTGTCCTATTACACGTTGATGTAATTCTTCTTCAAGTTTTAAAAGTTTATCACGTTCACTTTGTAGCATTCTTGTTACAGGAATTCCAGTCCATCTACTAATTACATCTGCTATATCTTCACTATCTACTTCTTCTTTGATCATCGCTTTATCCTTTTGCGCATCGACCAATGTTACATTCAATGAAACAAGTTTTTCTTCTGCTTCTTTAATCCTTCCGTAACGGATTTCTGCAACTTTACCATAATCACCAGCACGTTCAGCTTGTTCGGCTTCTAGTTTAAAATTCTCAATATTTTCTTTAGTCCGTTGAATCGAATCTATTATTTTCTTTTCAGATTCCCATCTTCCTTTTACAGCATTTCGTTGTTCATTTAAATTTGCAAGTTCTTCACTTATCTCATCAACTTTTTTAGCATCACCTTCTCTTTTTATTGCAGCACGTTCAATTTCAAGTTGCATTATTTTACGTTGAATTTCGTCAAGTTCAAGTGGAACAGAATCCATTTCCATACGAAGTTTTGCTGCTGCTTCATCAATAAGATCGATTGCTTTGTCGGGAAGAAAACGATCGTTAATATAGCGATCACTTAATTCAACAGCGGCAATAATTGCATCATCTTTTATTCGCACTTTGTGATGAGTTTCGTAACGTTCTTTCAATCCACGTAGAATAGAAATCGCATCTTGAACATCGGGTTCTTCCACCATTACTTTTTGAAATCGGCGTTCTAATGCTTTATCTTTTTCAATATACTTTTGATATTCGTTTAAAGTAGTTGCGCCAATTGCACGAAGTTCGCCTCTCGCTAAAGCTGGCTTTAAAATATTAGCAGCATCCATTGCTCCTTCTCCACCTCCAGCACCCACAAGGGTATGAATTTCATCAATAAATAACACGATTTCACCATCCGCACTTGTAACTTCTTTTACTACAGCTTTTAATCGTTCTTCAAATTCACCTTTATATTTTGCACCAGCAATTAATGATCCCATATCCAGCGAATAAATCACTTTACTTTTTAAATTTTCGGGTACATCACCATTAATTATTCGATGTGCTAAACCTTCTGCAATAGCAGTTTTACCTACCCCAGGTTCTCCAATTAAAATCGGATTATTTTTTGTTCTTCGTGATAAAATTTGTAGTACTCTTCGTATCTCTTCATCACGACCAATAACAGGATCTAATTTACCTTCTCTAGCAAGAGTATTTAAATTTCTTGCATACTTACTAAGAGAGTTATATGTTTCTTCAGCACTAGCACTAGTTACACGTTCTCCTTTCCTTAATTCAAGAATAGCACTGCGTAAATCTTTTTCATTGATACCTTCTTCTTTTAATAACTTTGCAACTTTATCTTTTCCTGCTAAAATTCCTAACAAAAGGTGTTCAACAGAAACAAATTCATCTTTAAACTCTTTTATAAGTTGTTCAGCTTTTTGCAAAGCCACTGAAGCATCATTACCAAGGTAAGGACTAGCACCTGAAACTTTTGGGTAATTAGATACAATGGTATTTAATTTATTCTCAAACTGGGTAAAATTGACGTTTAGTTTTTTTAATAAAAATGGAACTACGTTTTCATCCACTTCCAATAATGCTTTTAATATATGTCCAGTTTCAATAGCTTGTTGACCATTTGCCGCTGCTATACTTTGCGCTTGCTGAATAGCTTCCTGTGATTTAGTGGTATATTGATTGAAGTTCATAATTTAATATTTTTAAAGGACATATCAAAATTTGTCCCAGCAGTTAAAATTATGAAAACGTAAGCAATATTGTCACTATTATCCTAATTTTAATGTCATTCTGGAGTATGATATTTATTAGTAAGTCAATTAGGCATTAATTAAAAAATAGTGCTATTACTGTAAAATAGAAGGTAAAGGAACTTAATTGAATGAAGTAAAAAAAAAGAGCCACATTTTCATGCAGCTCTTTAGGTTTTGTTAATGGGTATTAAAAAGTTACTGTTATGGTTCCTTTTTGTTCTAGGGGCATGGTTGTACCTCCGTCAAACATCGCACTTTCAGCTGCTTGTTTTGCCTTAGTTAATAAATATTGACTTGTAGTGGATGTTCCTTCTGCGCCGGGATCAGCTTTAATTACATTTCCGTATTTATTGATAGTAATAGAAACAACAACGATTCCTCGTTCCATGGTTAGATTATCTACTTTTGGTTGTTTCGTAAGCTTTCTGCCAGGCATTACGTAGGAAACTCCTTTTGTACCCGATGCCGTGCTTCCACCACTATTTGATTTTATTACATCTCCAAATTGAATGGCGCTAATTTCTCCAACTTGAAAGGTAATAATGCTTCCTTTATGAAAAAAAGTAACAGTGTTATCCTTAATCGTTTGAAGTTCTCCTTCCATTTTCTCGCCATTTTTCATAATGATTGTATGCTGTGAAAATGAATTATAGCTTAAGAATATTATTGATAGAAGGATAAAATATTTCATTTGTTAGATCGTCGTTATAGTTTGAGAACGGTTCAAATTTACAAATTATTGCTGGTGATATTTCCATTTTATTTTGTCTTAATAACAAGCCGTTGTTAATTCCTATATTTGCACGTTCAAAATAACTATGAAATTACTCTACACATATCTCAAGCCTTATTCGAAAATTATTTTCTTTGCGCTGATACTTGCTGCAATTAATCAGGTTTTCTCATTATTGGACCCATATATCTTCGGAAATATCATTGATCGATTCGCAAATAAGGCATCACAGCTCTCACAAACGCAATTTTTCCAGGTTGGTTATTGGTTGCTTGCGGCGATGGGGGTCGCATTTGTGAGCCGGGTTGCAAAAAACTTTCAAGATTATTATGTCAATGTGATTACCCAGAAATTGGGTGCAAAGATTTACGCAGACGGCGTTCGTCATAGTCTTGAATTGTCATATGAAGTTTTTGAAGATCAACGCAGTGGAGAAACATTAGGAAGATTGCAAAAAGTACGTGCTGATGTTGAAAAACTTGTGAATGCTGTTGTGAATGTATTATTTACTTCTCTTGTTGCTATCATATTTGTTTGTGTCTATGCAGTGCATCTTCATTGGATTATTGCTCCACTATATTTCGGTAGTGTACCTATTATTGGAATCATTACTTTTTATCTTAGTAAGAAAGTAAAAAAAATTCAAAAGATTATAGTTGCTGAAACTACAGCTCTTGCAGGATCTACAACGGAATCATTAAGAAATATTGAACTTGTTAAAAGTTTAGGCTTATCACAACAGGAAATTGATCGATTGAATACAACTACTGAGAAAATTTTAAAACTTGAACTGAAGAAAGTAAAATACATCCGAAGCATAAGTTTTATTCAAGGAACTTTTGTTAATTTCTTAAGAACGGCAATTTTGTTTGTGATGTTGTATCTTATTTTTCAAAAGCAAATTACAGTCGGACAGTTAATGACGATGTTGTTTTATTCATTCTTTATTTTCGGACCATTACAAGAATTGGGAAATATTATTTCAATTTATCGTGAAGCGGAAGTTTCGCTTGAAATCTATCAGGATATTCTGAATATGAAACCTGAGCCTCGTCCAGATCATCCGGTTAAGCTTGGTCCGATTTCAAAATTTGAATTTGATAATGTATCATTCAAACATCAATCAGCGAATTCAAATGCAGTTACGGATATTTCTTTTGCAACAAATATTGGACAAACGGTCGCCTTTGTTGGGCCATCAGGATCAGGTAAAACGACTTTAGTAAAATTACTTGTAGGGCTATATCGCCCACCAAGTGGAAAAATTCTTTACAATGGTACTAGTTCAAAGGATATAAATTTAGATGAGTTAAGAGCTCAGATCGGTTTAGTGACTCAAGACACACAATTATTTTCAGGAACTATTCGAGAAAATTTATTGTTCGTAGCGCCAAACGCTACAGATAACGAATGTTTAGAAATGTTAAATAAGGCAGCACTTTCAAATTTATTGGCTAGAGCTGAAAAAGGTCTTGATACAGTAATTGGAGAAGGCGGGGTAAAAGTATCTGGTGGAGAAAAGCAAAGGTTATCTATTGCAAGAGCATTATTGCGCCATCCATCTCTTCTTGTTTTTGATGAAGCAACTTCTGCCTTAGATTCATTAACAGAAGAGGAAATTTCTGAAACAGTTCGAAATATTTCAGATAGTAGTAGTCATATTACAATTCTTATTGCTCATCGTCTTTCTACTGTTATGCATGCCGATACAATTCACGTTTTAGAGAAGGGACATATTGTAGAGTCTGGTCGTCATGAGGAACTAATAGAACTTAAAGGGTTGTATTATGCGATGTGGCGTCAACAAATAGGAGAGAGGAAGCGATCAGATGTAAAAAGCAATGGAAATGTTTTAGCAGCTGTTTAATGAGTAATTTTTTATTCAATAATATTGTTGAATCAATTCGAAAAAAATCGATAAACGAATTGCCTGGACTTGTTGCACATCAATTGATGGCGCCAATGCATCGTTTTCCTGCTAGTTATTATCTAGAGAGGGAAAAGGAGTATCGTACTGCTTGTGTTCTTGCGTTGCTATTTCCAGATCCTAAAACTAATCTAACAAGAATCACTTTAATTGAAAGAACAGGAGGTAATTTTGTTCACGCAAATCAAATAAGTTTTCCGGGAGGTAAAATTGAAAATGATGATGCTAGTAATGAAGATGCAGCCTTGCGAGAAACATTTGAAGAGATTGGAGTACCTAAGGCGGAAATTGAAATTTTAAGTAAATTGAGTTCTTTATATATTCCTCCAAGTAAATTCCTTGTTCATCCTTTTATTGGTATAACACTTAATGTTCCTGAATTTATTTTAAGCAAAGATGAGGTTGTAAGTGTTTTAACCCCATACTTATCCATGTTTTTGGATGAGAATAATATTTTGAATGGAGAATTTTCTTCAGCAAGAGGTAATGTTGTTAATGCTCCTTATTATTTTATTGAAGAGAAAAAAATTTGGGGAGCAACCGCAATGATGATAAGTGAATTAATTGCGATGACAAGCTAAACGACGAATGGGAAGGCAATTGCCTTCCCATTCGTCGTTAAATACCAAATTAGAAATTAATTCCAGTCTTTTATTTGACCTAATGGTGCTTGTTGAACATTTACAATTTCATTCGTGGTTGTATTAGTAATAAATGCAACAATTAAGAATTTACTGCTTGCATCAAGTTTACTAGGCATATCAATTTTTAGATGATCAATAAATTGTCCGCCTGGCTTATTCGCTGAAGGACTTATTGCATCTCCCGTAGAGTTTGTGATAACTTTAGAAAGAACATTGTTATGAGCATAATATTGAATTGGATTTCCCATTTGAAAAAACGGACTTCCAAATGTTGTATTAAAAGCATTTGCTTGTTGCATATTTGAGATATTATTTCTTACTTTATCTTCTATTAAATAAGCAGTAACTTTATAAGTTCCTGGTAATGCAGCAATAAATCCACAGTAGATATCTATAGTGGCAATTTTTCTAGTTACTGTAGATGAGAGTGCAATTCCACAATTTTGTGAAGCAGATAATGTAGTTGAAACAATATTTCCAAATGTTTTTGAATCAGTAAAGAGTGTTCCATTAGACATTGTACGATCTACAGTTCCACATGGGATTGACGGATTATTGTTTCCCAGTTTATTCAACATTAAATATGTTTGTGTAGTAGATAGAGGGTCATTGTAATGCATCCCTACCGAATAAACTCTCCCTGGATTGGAAGTAAGAATTTGCTGCAAATCATAATTTGCCTCCGGCACTAGCCCATATGAAGTACCTACATATTCCTCAATTAATATTTTTTTAATAAATGTACTAGGTAAAGGACTAATCGTTACAAAGCCAGGACCAGATAATCTATTAGTTGGATTTTGTAAATTCGCAGAAGGTGTTTCATTATCTTCTTTTTGACAAGAAGTAAATAAGAATCCTGCACTTGCAATTACTAGAAGTAGTTTTTTCATATTGGTTTGTTTTATTATTCGGATGAAACAATGTTACTATTCAAAACAAAATCGTAGTACCCGAAAAGTTTAAAATCTTACATTTTTTAACTTTTATTTCACATCAATTCAAAAAAAAAGGAAGAATAAATTAATATTCTCCCTTTTAATTTTATTGTAAAATGTGGTTAATCCCAATCTTTGGTATTTCCAACTGTTACTTTTTGAACATTTATAATTGGTTGATCAATTGCGCTTGTTCCTGTTTTATTAATAAAAGCTACTATTTGTAAATCGGCAAGTTTAAAACCTGATATAGAAGTAGTGTAAGTTTTTATATATTCTCCACCTTTTACAATTTTATCTGCTGGAATTGCATCTCCCATTGAGGCACTTACTACTTTTCTTAATACATAATTATGATTAAAATTAACTATTGGATCACCTAGATTATAATAGGGATGTCCTGATGTTGTATTATAAGCATTTCTTTGGTCATATAATGATCCAGTTCCTTTTACATTGTTTTCACATAAATAAACGCTTAAATTATAACCACCAGTTAATGTAGTATTAAAGCCACAATGTACTTCAATGGTTGCTGTTGTTCCAGAAACTGTTGTTTTAATTTTAAGTCCACCGCTTGCAGATTTCACTTTAGCAACATCAAAATTCGATTGCCATTGTAGTCTGTTAAGAATTACTGTGCTTAAAGAAGCTGTTCTATTAATCATAGCAGAAGGAAACATTGGACTAGCTCCATTACTAAAATTCCCAAACAATGTCGTGTATTGAGGGATTTCCATTGCATCGCTATAATGAATCGCTACGGGTATTGACTTACTAGTATTTGCAGCGAGTATATTATCTAATTTAACATAACCATCAGTACATTGGGATTGTCCTGCACCAATAATTTCTTCTATGAGTACCTTTTGGGTAAAAGTGTTAGGTACTGTAGTTGAAGTTCCGCCACCACCACCATTTTCAACAACAGGAGTAGTAGTGCTGTCATTCTTTGAACAGGAAGCCATGGATATAGCTGCGACACCCAATAGGATAAATATTTTCTTCATAGTAAGGCAATTTAATATATTTTGATTTAAGGTAATTGTCATTTTGATCCTTTATGTTACACTTCTACGATTTATGAATAATGATGTTATTGCATATTTTGAGATTGTAAGTTTTTTGGTTCTTTTGATAATTTATTTTCAATTTTATCTAGATTAAATTAAATATTTG
>JANPGA010000443.1:0-1897 GCA_031423735.1 Bacteroidota bacterium
TAATTCTTAAAAATGTCAACAATTATACGCAATGCAAAAATTGTAAACGAAGGAATTATTCGTGAAGCAGATGTATGGATTAAAGATGGAAGGATTGAGCGAATTGGAAATATCCCCAATTCGGAAACGTATCAAAATGAGATTGATGCCAAAGGACTTTATTTATTGCCTGGAGTGATTGATGATCAAGTGCATTTTCGTGAACCAGGGTTAACAAATAAGGGCGAGATTTATACAGAAGCTAAGGCGGCTGTAGCAGGTGGAATAACCACCTTTATGGAAATGCCAAATACAATTCCTTCAGCAGTAACTATTGAGTTGCTAGAACAAAAATATAAGCGAGCCTCAGTGTGTTCACTTGCCAATTATTCGTTTTTTTTAGGAACAACTAACAATAATTTACAAGAGTTAGTTAAGTTGGATCTTGTAAATAATTGCGGGATTAAAATTTTTATGGGATCTTCTACTGGTGATATGTTGGTAGATGACCCTAATGCTCTTGAAGCAGTATTTAAAAATGTTGAAGCGTTGATTGCAACACATTGCGAAGTAGATTCAGTGATTAAAGAAAATGCCGAAATTTTTCGGAATAAGTTCGGAGAAGATTTACCAATGAAGTATCATCCACTTATTAGAAGTGCTGAAGCTTGTTATGCATCTTCAACAATTGCAATCGACCTAGCAAAAAAATATAATTCACGATTACATATTTTACATATTTCAACAGCTATAGAAACAACACTCTTTCGAAATGATATCCCATTAAAAGATAAGAGAATTACAGCTGAAGCCTGTGTTCATCATCTATGGTTTTCAGATGCTGATTATGAACGATTAGGTGGATTAATTAAGTGGAATCCTGCAATAAAATCTATTGCCGATAGAGATGCAATACGAAAAGCTGTTCTTGATAATAGAATTGATATTATTGCCACCGATCACGCTCCCCATACCTTGGAAGAGAAAAGTCAGTCTTATTTTAAGTGCCCATCTGGCGGCCCATTGGTACAACATGCTCTTGTTGCTATGCTCGAATTTGTAAATGAAGGGTGGATCTCGATTGAAAAAGTTGTAGAAAAGATGTCACATTCTCCAGCGATTTGTTTTCAAGTTGCTGAGCGTGGTTTTATTCGAGAAGGCTATTGGGCAGATCTTGTTTTAGTAGATTTAAATAAATCGTGGAAAGTACAAAAGGATAATATTTTATATAAATGTGGCTGGTCTCCTTTTGAAGGAGTAACTTTTAATTCTTCGGTAGTAAAAACTTTTGTAAATGGAAATCTGGTTTACAACTTAGGTGAGTTTGATGAATCTAAAAAAGGTCAACGTTTAATATTTGATCGCAAATAAAATTTAATGATGGATAAGAAAGCAATTTATTTTTTTGCAATATTTTTTAGTATAATCACTTCGTGCGGCAAAAAGAATAAAGAAGAAATTCCTGAAGGTATTTTGTCACGAAAAAAAATGGTTGAAGTGTTAGTTGATGTTCAAATTGCAGAGGCTGTTATTCAAATGCGAAATAATACTCCATCAACAGGTGTTGATACGATGGCTCTTGCCGAATATAAATATGTCTTTAAAAAGCACTCCATCAATGATAGTATTTTTCGAAAAAACTTTTATTATTATTCAGCACAACCCGAACTAATGGCAGCTATGTATAATGAAGTAATTACTTCGTTAAGTAAACAACAAGCCATTTCCGCAAAAACAAAAAAAACAGAATAGTGACCACAACTTAAAAAAAATCCTCATCTTTTGATGAGGATTTTTTTTAAGTAATTCTTAATTCTTAATTCTTAATTCTTAATTCTTAATTCTTAATTCTTAATTCTTAATTCTTAATTCTTAATTCTTAATTCTTAATTCTTAATTCTTAATTCTTAATTCTTAA
>JANPGA010000444.1:0-4667 GCA_031423735.1 Bacteroidota bacterium
AATACATTTTCAATAAAAAAATCACGTTCATACCTTCAATTAAACAGCATTAATCAACCATATTATGAAACAATTATTTAAAGTATTCTACATCTTTATGTTGGTACAATTGTCGGCATGTATAAACCGGAATACAATTAGTATAACTGACAGCAATATAGGAGATACCATTCAAATATTACAAAATCTTAGCATCACTTTCAATCGTGATTTGGTTCAAGATAGCTTAATTGATAAATGGGACTCTACTACTTATTTAAAAATTGAGCCAAGCATAAAGGGACTTTATAAGTGGACGAGTAAAAATCAACTTTTATTTAGTCCAACAACAGGATTTGAACCAGCAACCAATTATCGACTTAGTCTAACCAGTTCACTTGCAAAATATACTAATAAAGATTACGCCGTCCATGCAGATATTCTAACCTTTAGCACTGCACCATTAATTTTAGAGGGGAACCAAACCTGGTGGACTCAAAATTCAGAAACCGAAAATTTAACACTTCAAGTTGCATTAAATTTTAACTATGAAGTTGATCCAAACGAAATTGGGAAGAAATTACATCTTTTTATCAATGGGAGAAGCATTGTTACTACTATGGCAAGTTCAATAATTGATAAACAAATAACGTTAAAAGCTGAAGGAATAAATAATGCTGAAGCTTCCTCTGGTATATTAAATATAAAAATTGATAAAGGATTCCAATGTGTAAAATGTGGAGAAAAAACTCTTTCTGAATTACTAGCAACAATACAATTAACAAATATAAAAGATTTAGTGATCTCTAATTATGAAAGCACCTTTCAAAAAGGTGAAGGAGTTATTACCGTTTTTACCAACCAGCCTATTCACCTTAACGACAAATTGACTGTTGTAGATATAAAACCAAAAATAGAATTTCAGCTAGAGAAAACAGAATCCGGTTTTCAAATTAAGGGCAATTTTATTTCAGGACTTTCGTATGATGTTACAATAAATAAATCGTTAAAAGGAGCATTGGGTGGAGTAATGAATGAAGATTATAAATTCATTGCAAACTTTGGACAACAAGAACCAGGACTAGCTTTTACAAATTCAAAAGGAGTTTATTTGTCATCACGAGGGTCGAAACAATTAGGAATTCAAATAGTAAATATCCCAAAAGTAGAAGTAAGTATAACTAAAATTTATGAAAACAACATTTTAGCTTTCATGCGACAAAATCGTTATACTGATTATGATGAAAGTGGAAATGTATATAATTATAATGATTATGATTTATCACAATTTGGCGACGAAATTCTAAAACAAACATACATTGTAAAAAACTTACCATTGCAAAATGGAAGCCGATTGCTAAATCTTGATTTTAGAGATAAAATAAATTTTAATGGAATATATTTAGTTACTGCCAGATCGAGCGAAAACCAATGGCTCAGCACAAGTAAATTGGTATCAATTTCTGACATAGGATTAATTGCACGAGAAGGTGCAGATGAAATTGTAGTTTTTGCAAACTCGATAAAAGATGCTAAGCCACTAAGTGGAGTACAAATAACTATCACAAGTACTAATAACCAAGAGCTTTACAATGGAATCACCAATGGCGATGGAGTGATCAAGTTTTCTGAATTAAAAACTAAATATCCAAACTTTAAAACTGGGTTAATTACAGCCAAAACAAATTCCGATTTTAATTATATGCTTTTATCAGATGCGCAAGTAGAATTATCTAGATTTGAAACTGGTGGCTACCACGATAATTTTACTGGATCTATGGCATTCATTTATGGTGACAGAGAAATATATCGAACTGGAGATACGATAAATGTAAACACAATAGTTAGAAATAAGCAATGGAAGACTATTCAAGATTTATCTGTAAAATTAAAACTACAAATGCCAAATGGAAAGGAACTTACAACTATTAGAGGACTTTTAAATAAAGAAGGTGCCTTCACAACCAAATTTATAATTCCATCTAGTGGCGTCACTGGCATTTACAATTTGGAATTATATACCAGTAATGATATTCTTATCGCCACAAAAAATTTAAGTATTGAAGAGTTTATTCCTGATAGGATTAGTTTAAAAGTAGATATTAATAAGGATAAATTATTACTAACTGACACTTTAAAAATTAATGGGCTTGCTAGCAACCTTTTTGGTCCTCCAGCAAGTAATAGAAATTACGAATTGCAATTGAATTTATCTAAGGTACAATTTCAACCAAAAGGATTCGAACAATTTCAATTTGGGTTAGGAAATATTGATAATGTAGAGTTCCCTTCCATTTTAAGACAAGGTAAAACTGATGCTAATGGAAAATATTCGGAGAAAATAAATTTCGAATCCTCCTATTCAGAAACAGGAATGTTACAAGGAAAAATTTTTACGACTGTATTCGACGAAACTGGAAGACCTGTAAACCGAAGTCAAAATATCAACATACAAACTCAACCAATATTTTTAGGCATTCGTTCAAGTGAATACTACGCAGGAGTTGGTCAGCCTATTCAATTTAATATAATTGCTTTAAATGGAGAAGGTAAAAAACTTTCTTCAACAGCTGAATTTCAACTTATAAAAATTAATTATAACAATATTATGGAACGTAGCTATGGCGATCATTTCAGATATGTTTCACAAAAAGAAGAAAAACAAATAAGCAGTAGGCAAATTACGGTTGGAGTAAATGGAATAACCATTCCTTTTACTCCAAATGAGTCTGGCGAATATGCTATAAGATTGTACAACCCACGTTCGAAACACTATGTTTCGTTACCATTTTATGCATATGGTTGGGGTTTTACAAATAGCGGAGCCTTTTCAGTAAATACACAAGGGGCTATTGATATTACATCTGACAAAATTAAATATTCTCCCAATGAAAAAGCGAAACTACTTTTTAAAACTCCATTTAATGGAAAACTATTGGTCACAGTTGAAAGAGAGAATTTAATTGAATATCATTATTTAGAAACCAATAAAAAATCGGCTGAATTAACATTAAACTTATCAGAAAAATATTTACCTAATGTTTATATTACAGCAACGCTTTTCAAACCACTTGATGATGGAGCAATACCATTAACAGTTGCTCATGGTGTATTACCATTAACCATTGAAAAACCAAATTCAAAAATTCCAGTTGAAATAAAAGTTTCACCGTTTTCACGAAGCAATACTTTACAACTCATAACAATTAAAACTCTTCCAAAATCAAATATTGAGGTAACAGTTGCTGTAGTAGATGAAGGTATATTACAATTAAGAAACACAAAAACACCAGATCCACATGGTTTTTTCTATCAAAAAAGAGCACTGGATGTAAACTCTTATGATGTATATCCGAATCTTCTTCCAGACTTAAAACTTAGAAGATCTAGTCCTGGTGGCGACGGATATTCATTGGCAAAAAGAGTAAATCCTATAACAAATAAACGCGTAAAATTAGTTTCATCTTGGAGTGGGATTTTACATACCAATGCAAATGGAATTGCAAGCTATACGTTAAAAATCCCTCAGTTTAGTGGCGATTTAAGAGTAATGGCTGTTGCATACAAGGACGATGCTTTTGGAAGCAGTGATACACATATAAAAGTTGCTGATCCGATAGTTATTAGTACCGGATTACCGCGATTTGTTAGTCCAAATGATACTGTTCTTGTTTCTGTAACATTAACGAACACTACCAATAAAAACATGAATTTGACACCAGTCATAAAATGTACTGGAGGTCTGTCAATTATAAAAGCTACGAACTCAGATTTAATTTTAAATGCAAACTCAGAAAACAAATTAACTTTTCAACTTGGCGTTCCATCTTATATAGGCGAAGCATCCGTTTCGATACAAGTACCTCAAGGACCAGAAACCTATTCCGATAAAACAGATATTACTATTCGTCCAGCGGCTTCGTTACAAGTAAGAAGTGGCAGTGGTATTCTAAAAAGCGGCGTTAATAATAGTATTGATCTTTCAACTGGTTTTATATCTAATTCTACAGAATCTAAATTAGTAATAAGTCGGTCTCCTATAATATCTTTTGCCGATCAATTATCATATCTACTTGACTATCCACATGGATGTGCAGAACAAACGATTTCATCCGCCTTTCCTCAACTCTATTTTCAAGATCTTGCTAAATCAATTACAAACAAACCAAATAGAGTAATTAATATACAGGCAAATATTCAAGCAGCAATCAGTAAACTGCAAAGTCAACAGCTCTATAATGGAGCTATAACAACTTGGCCAGGTGGAAGTGATGAAAATTGGTGGACATCCATCTATGCTTTACACTTTTTAACTGAAGCACAAAAATTAGGTTATGAAGTAAATAATCAAATGGTAGAAAAAATTTATGATTATCTTAATGATAAAATAAAAAATAAAAAAACAGATATTCTATGGTATTACGATTTCAATGAAAAATTGGTAAGTAAAACTATTCCAGCAAAAGATATTTTTTATTCTCTTTATGTATTGTCAATAAATAAAAGGGGCGATAGGTCTATAATGAATTATTATAAGTCAAGAAGTAAAGAATTGGCAATAGATTCAAAATATTTACTTGCCTGTACATACTTAATGACAGGTGATCGCAAGAGTTATTTAGAATTAATACCTCAAGAATTTTCTGGAGAAAAAGCGATTAGTACTTCGGGAGGAAATTATAGCAGTT
>JANPGA010000445.1:0-3914 GCA_031423735.1 Bacteroidota bacterium
TCATTGAAAAATATGATTATTTATTGTTTTTATGGCAAATGACAGGAATGTTGGTGGGCGGTTTAATATGGGGAATTCTTGGTGATTTACGAGGTAGAAAATCAGTATTGTTTGGTTCAATATTATTATACTCTTTAGCGAATCTTGCAAATGCATTCGTAACTAATTTAGATCAATATGTAGTTATACGTTTTATTGCAGGATTAGGATTAGCCGGTGAATTAGGTGCTGCTATTACGTTAGTATCTGAGATTATGCATAAGGAACATCGAGGTTATGGCACTATGTTAATTGTTACGATGGGAGCTTTTGGAGCGGTAGCTGCTGCTTTAATCAGTAATAATCAATTTGTGGTTTTTGGATTACAGCCTTGGCAAGAAGCATATATCATTGGAGGTGTTTTAGGTTTATGTTTATTAGCTTTACGAGTAGGTACCTATGAGTCGGGAATGTTTGATCGACTAAAGCAAACGAATGTTAAGAAAGGAAACTTTTTAATGTTATTTACCAGTTGGAATAGGTTTAGAAAGTATATGGCTTGTATCATGATTGGTTTACCAGTATGGTTCTGTATAGGCGTGCTAATAAAATTTTCTGAAAAATTTTCAGGACTTGCAGCTGTTAGAAATGGTCAAGTTAAAGTTGGCTTTTCAATTATGTTTGCATACTTAGGATTATCGGTTGGAGATCTCATTAGTGGATTGTTAAGTCAGTATTTTAAGAGTAGGAAGAAAGTGGTGATGGGTTATTTAATCACTACTGTACTTATTTCTTTAGTTTATTTATATAGTAAGGATGTATCTATGGAGTTCTTCTATTTTATGTGTTTTATGGTTGGAGCAGCTACTGGTTATTGGGCATTATTTGTTACCATTGCATCAGAGCAATTTGGTACTAATATCAGATCTACAGTTACCACTACAGTTCCTAATTTTGTAAGAGGTGCCGTTGTACCTATAACCTTGGGATTTAAATCAATGGAAATTTCTATTGGTGCAACAAATGGAGCATTGGTAATTGGAGTTATATGTATTTCATTAGCTATGCTAGCCACAATGAGTATTAAAGAAACGTTTTTAAAGGACTTAGATTATATTGAAGAAACATGAAAAATAAAACATTGGTAATTGGTGCATCTGAAAATCCAGAGCGGTATTCCAACATGGCAATAAATCGTTTATTACGTGCACATCATGAGGTAAGGGCAATTGCAAATAGAGCTGGAAAAGTTAATGATGTAGTTTTCGATACTAATCATACTTTCTATGCGGATATTGATACAGTGACTTTATATGTGAATCCTTTCATTCAAAAATCTTATGAAGATTACATACTCGAATTAAAACCTCGTCGCGTTATTTTTAATCCTGGAACTGAAAACCCAGATTTTGAAAAGAGATTAACAGAAAATGGAATTGAACCAATAGAAGCATGTACTTTAGTGATGTTATCAATTGGACAATATTGAAATCAATTAAAAATTACGAATTACGAATTACGCCCCTCCCCAGCCAACGATTATAATTTCAGGATTTCAATTAATTAATAATATTTAGATGATTAAGAAAAAAGCACTTTATGTTAAGAGTAGTATTTTGATAAATGGTACTACTGATCAAGTTTGGGATGCGTTAACGAATCCAGAACAAACTAAGAAATATATGTTTGGTTGTGAAACTGTTTCTGATTGGAAAGTTGGTAGTCCTTTGTTATGGAAAATGGAGTTTGATGGAGAAGAAATAATTGCTGTTAAAGGAAATATTGTAGAGATTAAACCCAATGAATTACTATCTTATACTACAATTGATCCGGAGTCGGAATATGATGATATACCTGAAAATTATTTAACTGTTAGATACGTACTTTCTAAAGAGAAAACCCAAACTCTGCTTGTTGTAACGCAAGGTGATTATGCCCAAGTAGCTGATGGTAAACGTAGGTATGAAGAAGCATTTAATAAAGGTGAAGGATGGAATCCTATTTTGGAAGAAATAAAAAAACTAATTGAGAATAATTAATATTCTAAATTTTTATCTCGATAGCTATAAGGACTTAATTAATTTTCCAGCAACTATTCTTTCATTCCTATTCATAAGAAAGTAGAAATACATTCCTGCATTTAATGATGTGCCATCAATTTCAAATTCTGAAGTTGATATTTTGATTCTCTTTACTTCCTTTCCTTGCACATCACAAATTATAAAAGTATAATTTTGATCTTTAAAATAATTTGATATTTTAACTGATGCCAATTTGTTAAATGGGTTTGGATATATAGTTATGCTGCTTTTTTGATTACTTGAATTTAAATTTATACCAGTGCAAATTCCATTTACAGAAATTATTTTCGTTGTAGTATCACTAAGACCACATCCATTTGTTACAACTAAAACAACATTGTAGTTTCCATTTGAATTGTAATAATGATTTGTAATGTTTGAAGTAGTTGTTGTTGAATTGCCATCGCCAAAATTCCAACTATAACTTATACCAGTCATTGATTGAAATGCTATTTGTTCACAAGGACTAACAGTACTTCCAATAACTCCTTGTGTGTCTTTCCAACTAAAATTTGAATTTATTGTTGAAATCAATCCACTTGATATTAAAATGGTACTCGTAATTGAATTTACATTTCCACAATGATTGGTTACTGTAAGTGTTATTGTGTAACTGCCGTTTGTATTGTAATAGTGAATAGGAAACTTAGAAGTATCAGTTACACCATCTCCAAAATCCCAAAAATAGGAAGTTGCATCAAAAGGTGGTGGACTAATAAACCAATAGGAGTAAGCATATGGAATAAATTCAATTTTATCTCCAGGACAAGCAACATTATTTACAGGATTAACTGAATTTATAAGTAAATCGAAATCAACAGGAGGAATTGCGCTATTTGTAATAGTTACTGTATCAGTATAAGCACTACAAGACCCATTACTCGTATTTACGGTACGTGATATAACATAGGTTCCAGTATTTAGATAAATGTGTGAAGCAATTCTCCCTGTATCAGTTGTGCCATCACCAAAATCCCACGTGTAGGAAGAATAAATATCAGAGCTAAAACCCCAATCCCCCATTTTAACAAGATCTAAAGGGCAAGCAGTTTTTGGATAAATTTGAAAGTAGGGTAAAGGGAAGTTAATATCTATATTATTTGATTTATTGCTACATCCATTTACATCAGTAATAGTCAAATTGTATGTTCCCAGATCCGAAGATAATAGATATGCTGAGTTGGCATTTTGGATTATGCTGTCATTTTTCGTCCATTGGTAGGTAGCCCCAAATTGTTGTTGTCCAACAATAGTAGATGATAAATTTCCTGCATTACAAATTGTATCTATAATCGAAATGGAAGTAGTAGGGAAATTATCACATGTCGTTTTAATCAATAGTAAATCATCATTTGTTCCCATACTATATTTACTTCCAACAAGTATGAAACCACCGTTAATAATTGGCTGTATCATGTATGCATCTTCATTTAATGATCCACCAATTCTTTTTAACCATAATTCATTTCCAAGATTATCTAATTTAATTATTAAAATATCTAGGTCTGAAATTTTGTAAATAACTCCTGCCATTAAATAGCCCAAATCATTTGTTTGAACAATCGCCCGACAACGCTCTGTACTTCCTTTATCAATTTCTTTCGACCATTGTACATTTCCAAATTGATCTGTTTTAATAGCATTAAAATTTTCTCCAGTTGTTCCACCAATAATGTATCCACCATCTGAAGTTTGGGTTACTGATTCACCATACGAATTATTGTTACTCGAAAAATATTTTGTCCATAAGGTGTCTCCATTTAAATTTGTTTTAATTAAACAAGTTTCATATTTCGAATTAAGTTGATTGTATGAAGCTCCAGAAATTATGAAACCACTATCTAATGTTTGTTG
>JANPGA010000446.1:0-8740 GCA_031423735.1 Bacteroidota bacterium
AAGAGCATTAACTCCTACATTAATTTTAGGTGACAAATTCATTATTTCACGACCTAATACATCATTAATTAAAATTGCAATTTCTTTTTCATTATCTGCATTTACTTCTAAGGTAAACTTGCCCGATGATGGATTAGGATAAACTATTAAATTGGAAGCAGAAGAAATACCAGAAGAAGTACGAACGCAAGTACTAATTGTAATTGCTTTAGTTGCAGCAGTCCCATTACCACAAGCATTAACACCTTTTACAGTTACATTTCCACTTAAACCACCAAAGTGAACTAAAATACTACTAGTACCTTGTCCTGATAAAATTGTATTTCCTGTTGGAACGGTCCATAAATAAGAAGTTGCACTAGCAATCAAAGAGGATGTATAGGTTTGATCAACACAAGATGTAACAGCACTATTACCAGTTATAATAGAAGCAGTAGGTTTTGAACTAATAAAAAGTGATCTAGCAGCACTCGTTGCACAGGTACTACTTGCAGAAACTAAAAATGAACCATATTTAAATTGAGAAGAGAAGCTTACAGTTACCGAATTTGTACCTTGTCCACTAAGTATATTTGCATTGGAAGGAGCAGTCCAATTAAAGGAA
This sequence comes from Bacteroidota bacterium, assembly GCA_031423735.1. Classification (GTDB taxonomy): domain Bacteria; phylum Bacteroidota; class Bacteroidia; order AKYH767-A; family OLB10; genus JANXSD01. Next base: position 605 of record JANPGA010000446.1, read on the forward strand.
ACTCCAGACACGTTTGTTACAGAATAAACTCCTGTAGAACCAGCACAAGCAGCATACTTCAAACCAGAGATAACACTTGGTTGCGATGGAGTATTTTTACTTATTGTTTTAGTTGTTGGGAAACTATATCCACAACTGTTTCCAGAACTTACTGTTACATTTCCGCCATTTGTAAAACTATTATTAAATGATACGTTTATACTAAATGTTCCTTGCCCAGATGTTATAACTGCTCCAGTTGGTACTGTCCATAAATAACTTGTTGCACCAATTACGCTTCCAACTTTAAATGTTCTAGTATCTCCCGGACAAACTTTTGCATTTCCTCCTGAAACAAAAATTACGGCAGGTGGAGGAGCAAGTAAACAATTTGTTACTGAAGTTTGTGTTGAAGCTGAACCTGAACATCCATTGACATTAATATAATTATAGTGGATTGTATAAGGACCTCCTACTCCAGCTACGCTTGGTGCAAAGGTATTCCCAACTACTCCAGGTCCACTAAAAGTTCCTCCTCCAGGAGAACCTGTTAATGCAACTACTGGATCTAGAAAATCATACGAGGATGCAAGCTGATTCATATTAACTATTGGTAATGGATTTACTGTTATAAATGCGGAAGCTGTGTTACTACATCCATTCACATCTGTATAACTGTAGGTATATGCTGTACTTTGGCCAATATAAGGATTTGGAACATTAAACGTTCCTCCTAGAGGTGAAGCCACTAATTGTATTGGAGTAAAATCACAACCACTTGCAAAATTTGCTGTAACATTTGGTAATGGATTTACAGTAACTATTATATGATTTGATGCAGTTGAACCACAAGAATTTGTTGTTGTAACAAAATAATCACCCGATGTTACTGCTGATAAAGTAGAAGTAACTCCACTTCCAATACTCCATGTTCCACCAGTTGAATTTCCACTTAATAAAACATTTCCACCAGAGCAGAAAGTTGTATTTCCGACGGCTGAAATTGCAGATGCAGTTGGTAACGGATTAACAATAACAGAAACACTTTGAGTATTTGAACCACATCCAGCAACCGTTATTACGTAGGTATAAACTACAGTTTTAGGGGTTGAAGTTGTATTAATTAAAACTTCGTTTGGATTATTTACTTGAGCAACTGTAATGGCAGCATTACTTATTCCTGAAACCGCAGCTCTCGTCCATGTGAAGGTCGCCCCAGCTGATGAGCTAGTTGGAGTATACGTAAAGGCTGTATTTGTGCAAATAGCAGGTGGCGTTAACGAACTACTTAAAGTTGGTGTTGAACCAGGAGTAAACGATATAGGATCAGATGCAATACCATTTGCCGTAACAACCAAAGAATAAGTTCCAGCTGGCAATCCAACAGGAAGATCAAAAAATGCGGTGTCCAATGCAGTTCCTCTTTTTACACCCGTACTATTCCAATTATAAGATCTTACATAATAAACATTAGCCCCAGAAGTAAGTCGGATTACTGGATAATTGGTAGCCATTTGCCAATCATCACCATAACCAGATCCTTGAGAAATTCCATTAAACTGAGTACCAATAATTTTATATGTAGAACATCCAGTTGCAGCAACTGTAGCGATAATAGGCTTTCCAGAAGCTAATGGTGTTCCACTAGGAGTATAAACATAATACTGAGAAGCCCCTTGATCATTAAACAAAATATTTCCATCAGGAAGATTCAACATATTGGTAATATAACTTGCATGATTAAGTTGAGTTCCTCCTCCAGGAGCATTAATCAAAGTAAATGTATTTGTTAGGTAATCAAATTCATAAAATGTAGTTGGAGAAGGGAAATGAGTTGCAGATGTTGGTATTGGAGAAACTGCACATAAAATTTTTCCATTAGCCATCATAGCAACTGGTGCATCTGGAGTTCCTTTAGCACTAGGAAAATCCGGTGCCGCTGCCCATACCCCTGGACTACTATTTCCTGATGGTGTATAATAAGCATTATGTCCTGATGAACCTAAAAAAAACGCTCTGCCATCTGGTAACAATACTGCTCCTCCTGCTTCATCACCAAATGCATCATACAACTGTACAGGTACTGTTCCATCATTTACCCAAGTATTTGTTCCTGGAATATAACGCTCAGAGGCAGTTGATAATCTATTAATATACAAAATGCTGTTATCGGGCAATTTTAACCAAGCTGATTCATTGTGAATCCCTAAAGCAGTTGGCCCTGGTCCGTATGTATTGGTTGTTGGATTGTATATAATGGTTCCTGTTAAACTTCCTGCAACTAATGCTTGTAAAACACGACCATCATTAAGTATTTCAGAATTTGCATCACTAACATTTGCTCCCGGTGGAGGTGTACTTGTCCAAGAATTTGTAACTGGATTATATACTTCACCTGTAGCAAGCCCAGTTCCATATTCACCCCCTGCAACATAAACACGACCATCTTTTAATATTTGAGATGAAAAATAAAGTCGTGTACTTACCATTGGCGCCAAGGTGGACCACGTTCCATTGATATAGCTTCCAGTACTACTTGGAGTTAACCTATTCCAAACATTTCCAATTCCATCACCTCCACCAGATTGGCTTTTGGCCATTACAGTTCCGTCACTAAGCAATAACATCAATCCACCACTTGTACTAGGTGCTAAATTTGTTAAAGGAGTCCATGTTCCAACAGACGCAATAATTTGACTTCCTGAAGGGCAAGTAACAGTTGGAATTCTTGTTCCTAAAGTTCCGGATCCTACCAATTGAGTACAACAGCCTGATAAAATATGATTAATTACCGCAGTGTTTTTTACATCATAAGCTATCCAGAAATAATTAATTCCTTCTACTAAAGTTATTGAACCATTTACAGTATAAGCACCATTAGGATTTGCAACTGTAGATCCAAATTGTGTAGTCGCCGAAAAAATATTGGTAATTCCAGTATAATAAACTTTTGCATTTGAAATATCAGCTAAAGCATTGGTTGAACCCGATGTTGATAATGATAAACTAGTTAAATTAAATGGAGAAGTACTTCCATTAACATTAACTTGAACTTGTATAATTTGATTTCCTGTAGTATTTGGAGCAACCGATTGACCATTATTTAAAAATGCTGTAGTACAAGAAGAAAAAGTCATTGGTAAGATAGCACCTGGTGTCCATGTATAGGTTTGTCCAGTAGCTGGAATATTTGTAGATGATAAATTACAAACTGAAGCTAAATTAGCTCCTGAAATTGATGTTGCCCAAGTATTACTTCCATTGGTAACTTCTCTTATGTTAAAATCTGATTGAGCTGCACCTAAGATACCTACGTTACCCGATTCAGTGGATACATCAGCACAGGTATTGGCTCCCATTGTGGTAACATTAGTTGATGCTCCCCAAACAACTTGAACAGTGTTAGTTCCTTCATTAAGAATTATCTGAAAATTCCAATGATTAACACCTCCATTTTGATAATGTTCGCAATCAGCCCATTGAATTACAAATTGACGACTAGGCAAAGCACCTCGTGAACCATATTGAATAGTAGATCCTGCATTACCTATTAAATCAGTGCCATATGCTGAAATTGTATTTGGAGCACTACTCTGTAATCCACAATAAACCGTTGCAGGTACAGTACCAAAAGTTATATAACCATTCGTATTTATACTTAATGTAGTATAGTTTGTATTGTTATAATTAAAGGTAAAAGGCAAAGTAATAAGAGCAGAAGAACTATCATCCCAAGTTCCATTTACGAAAGTTGTACCTGCTAATGTAGAATAATTACTTACTGAGGATGCAAAAGCATAATTAGCAACCAATGCTTTCGCCGAATTCATTGAAGCGAAAAAAATGAAAATTAAAATACCTTTTCGTAGGTTTTGCCAGACACTTTTTCTTTGTTTTGATTTGTAAATTATAGTTATCATAAGTTTTGGTTTGTTTCGTTTTTGGTGAGTTCCTAAAAAAAAAAAGAAAGATTGGCTATTTTATTGAACTAATAATATATTTTAAATTATTGAAATATTTTAAAGCATGAAAATTAACTACTTTAGGATATGAGATTATTTTACAACCAAATGTATCAAAAAAATCAGAATTTTGATGCTCTAGCTCATTAAATTGTTTAAAATAAATAAATTCTATTATACAGAAGCTAAATCTTTAAATTATATCAACTTTCTTCATGTTCACTCCCAATCGTATTTACCCTATATTTGCATCAATGAAATTTAAAGTAACTATTTCTCTATTTTTATTAGTTTGGATCGCTAGTACCATATGTTGTGAGGGTCAGTCACCTAGCAAAGATATGGAGCTGATTTTTGCATCTCAAAAAACACATACTGAGGTACCTTATAACCCTCCATTTATGTTTGTTTCAAAAAATAAAATTCTACGATATAATCCAATAAGTCTTGCTTTTGGTGGATTAATGTATTTCTATCAGCATGTGGTTTCCCCACAAATATCTGCCGAATGTCCTTATGAAATTAGTTGCTCTAACTTTTCTAAAGCAAGTATTCAACGATATGGATTAATAAAAGGTATAGCACTTACATCCGGACGAATGATGCGTTGTTGCAAAGTTGCGGCTGTAGATATAAATCCATTATTTATCGATGAGAAAGGAAAGCTAATTGAAGACCCTGAACAATTTACGTTGAAATGATGTTGAAGTTTAGAATACTATTTTTTTTATTATTTGTTTCCTTCGTTTGCAAAGCTCAACAAGATTCGATTTCTTTAAGTAAGCATATTGATTTTTTAATTTACTTAAATGATAATGGACAACTAGATGATTTAAATTACCAAGGTGATAAATTGCTCTTAAACAAGTATTACAATAATGATCAAAAAGATTCCTTGAATTTTATTTTGGGAATGATCAACTATAGAGCATCAAAACATTCTCAATCTTTACATTATTTAAAAGAAGTTACTGACTCATCAATTTTTTATTATAAGTCTAAATTTTACTCAGGAATTTGCCAAACCGAGTTTCATGAATACGATTCAGCATTTGCAACAATTGCTAATTTACCTACAGGAGATGTAGAATTATTAAGTCAACTAAAAACTTATGAATTAGCAGCCTTCTCACTCTTAAAAAGAGATTATCTTGGATATGATTCATTAGCTTTAAAATTTAATAGTGATGATTCGTTACTTCATAGCGAACAAATTATACTCAATGATAATCAACAAAAATTAAGAAATTTAAAAAGACGATCTCCATTAGTTGCAGGAACTCTTTCAGCAATAATTCCGGGATTAGGTTTAGCATATAGTGGCAATAACGGTCAAGCATTGGCGGCATTTATTCGTGTTGCTGCTTTAGGTGCATTAACGATAGAAGATTACATTAAACTAGGACCAGAAAATCCTCAGTTCATTATTTTTGGAAGCTTGTTCAGCTTTTTTTATATTGGAAATATTTGGGGAAGTGCTTTAAGTGTTAAAATTAGATATGATGAAAAAATTAAAGAAATTGATCACAATGTCATGGTGGGTTTGCGGATTCCTATTGATCATTTCTTTAGATAAATCATCCGCATCCAGCTTCAGAGAGGCCGACAGTTTATTTTCTGCCGGACTTTATCATGACGCCCAAATAGCCTATGAATTTATCGCCTTTGAAAATCAAGATAACGAACTAATAATTGCAAATGCGCTGCTGAAAAAAGCAAATTGCCTGAAAGCAGAAAATCATTCTGATAAAGTATTTCAAACTCTAAGCAGATGTAAAATTGATAAGCTTGATGATTCACTAAAGGCCAATATCTATTTCGAACAAAGTCTATCTGCATTTAATGCTGGGAATTTCAATATAGCAAGGAAAACGATCGAACCATTATTAAGCCTAAATACTAATAGAGAAATGGATCTTGCAAGTGTATTTTTGTGTAGTTTAATTTTAGATGAATTAGGTGAATGGGCTATAAGTAAAAATAATTTAATATCTTATTTAAATAGAGATACTACAATTAGTCAATCATTAAAAGATAGTCTAAAAAACAACATATCGCTAATTTATAATCCCGACCTTTATCCTAGATTAAAAAAAATTAAAAAGGCACGTTTACTTTCAATGATTTTACCTGGTAGTGGTCAGTTGTATTCTGGGAAACCATGGAAAGGAGTAGTTGCATTTGGATTAGTTGCTCTTTCTGGTGCTTATGTCTATTATGATATTGTTTCTGAATTATATTTAGCGGCTGCCGTTGGCTTTTATTTAGGAGAAACATTTTATGTTGGCAACGTAAATCAAGTAAATGCTATTATAATTAAAAGAAATCAACATAAAATCGATCATTTTAACGTTGTTAATAAAAGTGAATTAAGTCAATTTTACAAAAAAATTAGTCATCTATGAAATTAGTGAATTCAATTTTAATATTCCTCCTACTTACTTTTAAAGGGTTTGGTCAGGAAGCACCAATTATCCTTTCAGGTCACCTTGGAAATGTAAATTCCGTTGTATTTACACCTGACAATCGACAATTATTATCTGTAGGTCAAGATGGGACAATACGTATTTATGATGTAATAAATAATCTTTCATTTATACGATCAATTAAAATTAGTAATGCTGCAATTAAATCGATCAATTTTTCACCTTCAGGAAAGGAATTTTGTATTGGTGGCTTTACCGATTTTACTACTTATAGTTATCCTTTATTTAATAAAATTTGCAAACGTAAAAAAGCCCATACAACATTTGTAGAAAGTGCGAATTACTCGAATGATGGAAAATTAATTGTAACTACTAGTTGGAGAGATAATTGTTTAACTTTATGGAACTCATCCAAACTTCAAAAAGTAGTTGATTTTAAAGAAGAAAACTGGACCAAGCCTGCAATTTTTTTACCAAATAATAATTTCATTGCTTCAGGAAACCATTTGAATACCATAAGAATTTGGAACATTGCAAACGGAAATATTGAACGCACATTTGCCGGACATTCAGATTGGGTGGAGAGTTTATTTATCACAAAAGATGGAAAATACCTTGTTTCTGCTAGCTTAGATAAAACCATCAAGGTTTGGGATCTCACAACAGGGAAAATCTTTAAAACTATAGATACATTTGAAAATGGAGTTAATGCATTAGCACTTTCAACGGATGGGAAATACTTCGCAAGCGCTTGCTTAGATAAAACTATTAAAATTTGGAATGCCGAAACTTTTAATGAAATAACAACCTTGAATGGACAAGATTGTATAGCATTAAATTTAGCTTTTTCTCATGATGGAAAATATTTGGCAACATCAGGAATGGATAAAACCGTAAAAGTTTGGAAAGTTGACCAGTATTTAAAGTAGGAAAATCTAAAGAACGAATTTATTATCTCTTAAAAACTCCTTAATATTGCACATAAAATAAAAAATAACGATGATTTTAAGAATTCTAAGTACAGCATTATTCATATGTTGCATTAATTCAATCAGTTACTGTCAAGATGTATTAACAAAATCGGATGGGACTACCATAAACGTAAAGATTATGGAAATAAATGATGATGCTATTAAATATAAAAAATCTGATAATCCCGATGGACCTACTTATTCTATATTATTAATTGATGTAGATAAAGTAAATTATAAGAATGGAAGTGTTGATGTATTCAATAAGGAGAAAAAGGAAGAATCATCTGAAGGCTCTGGATCCAAAGGAGATTCTAAAGGAGGATCAGGTAGTTTTGATATTAACAATGAAAATACTGTTAAAAAAGTAGAAGCTTTGGCAAAATATGCTGGTGAATCGATCTTAGCTAAATGTACCGGCAAGCCAGATAATTCCGTTACAGAAGTGTTTTATGATGGGGTATTTCAAGATGATGGGTCGAAGGATATTACGATTCCTATTAAAGTATCATGGCAACCTCGTAGCATTTCGGGAGATAGAAAATGGATAAGAGGAGTTGTAAAAGTTTCTCCAGACGGAAAAAAAACATGGACTTATCAAAATGATAGTGGTGGATGGTTTGGTGGTTGTGCGAAACATTTAAAAGATTTATAAAAAACATAACTAATTAGTATAAAACACGCTATAAGTAATTATCGAATTTTATACTTTATCTAAAAAAACCTGACTCTTTTAAAAAAGTCAGGTTTTTTAGCAAGTATTAAAACTAAAAAAAGGACTAATCAATTAAGATTAGT
>JANPGA010000447.1:0-3886 GCA_031423735.1 Bacteroidota bacterium
CCACATTTCAAACAAATGCACAAGGATATCTTGGTGTTGCAAATAGCAATTATTCCGCTACCGACGGGCTATTTTTAAATCCATCAAGTATAGCAGATTCTCGTCACAAATTTTCGCTGAATCTGTATTCCCTAAATGCATTTGGCAATAATAATGAGTTGTCATTTGATTATCGGAATTTAATTAAAGACGGGAGAAATAATGATTCTATTCAACTTGGAAATTATTTAAAATCAATCGTAAATAAAAGTATTGATCTTTCACTTCCATTTTTAGAAATACGTGGACCTTCCTTATTTTATTCTATTAACAAAAAAAGTTCTGTAGGTTTAACAACAAGAATGCGACTTCTAAATCAATTTCATGATTTCGATGGTTCAGTATTTAATGCATTGGCTCATGGATATGTAAACACAGGAAGTTCTTTACCAGTTAATGATAAAACTCCTTATTATTGGACCTCACATCTGGTAACTGATTTAGGTCTTACTTTCGCTACAGTTTTGCTTGATAATGGAAAAAACTTCCTGAAAGCTGGCGTTACAGCTAAACTTTATAGAGGTAGTGCGATTATATTTATGGATGGTAAAAATATTGATGGTACATATTATCCTCAACAAGATTCCCTTAGTGTTAATTCTGTAGATTTAACTTTGAAAACAGACATTAAAAACGAAAAAGCAAATCAATTAAATAATTTCAATAGTTTTGATGGCTTTTATAATCAGTTTTTTGGCAATTCTGCTGCAACAGGTTTTGGTGGCGATTTAGGTCTTACCTATGAGTACCGACCAGATGCTGAAAGTTATTATTATTCTATGGATGGTGACAATCATGTTTATGATAAAACTGTTAATAAATACCAATTTAAAGTAACAGCTTCTGTACTCGACATCGGTTATCTAAAATATAAAAATATTCGTGAGTTACACGTAGCAGGTGTTGGACAATTACCGAATCTAGATAATTTCGATTTCAGCAATTATTCGGTAGTAAAACAACAATTAGCGGATGCAGGATTTACAATCAATGAAAGCTTTAATAAGACATTAGTAGTTAATATGCCAACATCAGCAGTAATTGGTCTTGATGTGAAAGCTGCTAAAAATATTTACGTGAATGCAACATATCTGCAAAGCGTAATTAATAAAAAAGAAAATGCAGGAAATTACTATGCAAGTCAAGTATCTTTAATTCCGCGTTATGAATCTAGGTTATTTGATGTTGGAGTACCTGTAACATATAATGCAAGTAGTAAAGATATTAAAGCAGGATTAGGTTTTAGAGTTGGCTTTTTAACTTTAGGTAGCGATGATCTATTAGGGTTAACAAGTGGTAAATCAAAAGGCTTCAACTTTTACTTTGGTGCTCGCATAAATATTGCACATAAAAAACCAAAAGATAGTGATAAGGATTTTGTATCCGACAAGCGTGATGACTGCAAATTTGAAAAAGGGGTTTGGGAATATAAAGGTTGTCCTATTCCTGATACAGATGGCGATGGAATTCTTGACAAAGAAGATTTATGTCCGACAGTCGCAGGCGTTAAATCAGCACAAGGTTGTCCTGATAAAGATGGAGATGGGATTGCAGATAATTCTGATTTATGTCCAGATGTTTTTGGTGCTGCACAATTTAATGGATGTCCTGATACTGACGGTGATGGTGTGCCTGATAAAGATGATAAATGCCCTAATGAAAAAGGAGAGGCTAAATTTAAAGGCTGTCCTGATACCGATGGTGATGGACTATCAGATCCAGATGATAAATGTCCGAAGGTAGTAGGTACGTTAGCTAATGAAGGCTGCCCTGATACAGATAAAGATGGCGTACATGATGGTATCGATAAATGTCCTACAAAAGCGGGTCCTGCAAACAATAGTGGTTGCCCAGTAATTAGTATTGAAGTAAAAAAACGCTTAGCATTCGCTGCCACAGCAATACAATTTGATTTTGGAAAAGCTACTATCAAAAAGAACTCTAATAAAATTCTTGATGAAATTGTTGCTATCTTAAATGAATATTCTGATTACAATATGACAATAGATGGCCATACCGATAATGTTGGTGATGATGCATCAAATCTCACTCTTTCGAAAAATCGTGCGGCTGCAGTTCGTGATTATTTCATAAGTAAAGGAATAGTAGCCCAAAGATTAATTTCAGAAGGATATGGAGAATCGAAACCTGTTGAAACAAATAAAACATCAGCAGGAAGAGCAAAAAACAGAAGAGTAGCAATGGATCTTAATTTAAAATAAAAAATCCACCGTTATTTAGATAGTTTATCAAATCGAATAATTATTTTAAGACCAGTAGTTAATTTTAACTACTGGTCTTTTTATTTAGAAGTATTTTCAAACTGAAAATAAAATATCATTATTCAGATCAATAATACTTAGTTTTGAAGCAATAATTAATTTCAAAAAAAACAATACTTTAACTATGACCATTCAAGATGCTCAAACAACAGTTGATAATTGGATTAAAACTATAGGGGTTCGCTACTTTAATGAACTAACGAATATGGCGCTTTTATCAGAAGAAGTAGGTGAATTAGCAAGAATTATGGCCAGAAAATATGGAGAGCAATCGTTTAAAGAAGGAGAAGAAAACCAAGATCCTGCAGATGAAATGGCAGATGTCCTATTTGTATTGATATGCCTAGCTAATCAAACTGGAGTAGACTTAACAACGGCACTCGAGAAAAACCTCCAAAAAAAGACCACTCGCGATAAAGACCGCCATATTTCCAATAAAAAGCTTTTGTAAACCACTCATTATTAAATATTTTGCCAAAACACTTGCTGCCTCATTCATCTATTATATCTTTGCAACGGACCATCTACCCTCCTGAATGTTATCTGATATATTATTAACCATTTTCTTAGTACTTCTGAATGGATTTTTTGTTGCTGCCGAATTTGCTATTGTAAAGGTTAGATCATCACAAGTTGATCTAAAAGAAAAGCAAGGCCATCGTTTTGCAACGCTCACCAAGAATATAATTGACAATCTTAATCATTATCTTTCTGCAACTCAATTAGGAATTACACTTGCCAGTCTTGCATTAGGTTGGGTTGGAGAAAGTGTAGCAACAAATTTTATTATCGAAGTTGTTCACCGCATCGGACTTCAAGTTAATCCTGATGATGTACATAAGGTTGCTATTCCTATTGCATTCATCTTTATAACCATATTGCACATTGTTTTTGGAGAACTCGTTCCTAAGTATTATGGAATTACAAATCCACTTAAAACTGCAATGACTATTGCACTTCCACTAAGAATTTTCTTCGTTATTTTCCGACCATTCATTTGGTTTCTTAATAAATTTTCAAACCTTATCATGCGCCTTTTAGGAATTGATTATAAAAAGGTAGAAGACATTCATACACAGGAAGAATTACGAATGATCTTAACAGAAAGTGAAGAAGGTGGAAGTATCAACCAATCTGAGCATGAATTAATTCAAAATGTTTTTGAATTTGATGATCGTGTTGTTCGTCAGATATTAATTCCTAGAAATAAAATTGCTGCCATCGATGTTGCATCTAGTCGTGATGAAGTAGTTGGTCGTGTAATTGAAGAAGGTTACTCAAGAATGCCAGTTTACCAAGATTCTCTCGACAATATCATTGGTGTTGTTTATAGCAAAGATCTTATCAAAGTCCTTTTCGAGAAAAATTTTAAAGGCATTAATGATTTATTACGACCTGCATATTTTATCCCTTTAAATAAACGTATCAACGATTTATTAAAAGAATTTCAAACGCAACATATCCAAATGGCAATCGTCACGAATGAGTTTGGTGGCACTGCTGGTATTGTAACGATGGAAGATATTATCGAAGAATTATCCTGCGTGGTTAAACAATTATTGTGA
>JANPGA010000448.1:0-5854 GCA_031423735.1 Bacteroidota bacterium
TTTTTGTTTTAATTTAAATTTTTTTAAATTTTGTATCTAAAGATGTTTCCTTTGAATTTAGGACTAATATTTAAATTGCCTCTGTTATTACCTCAGTAACCTCCATTACCTCATTCGCATTCGGATCAATAAAATGAGACATATGTATATATGCAGATTTTGCTGGTGTTACATCCATTGCACAATCAAAAATATTTGCAGCAACATGTGGTGCTTTTCCTAAAATTGTTACCAACCCGTTATTTTTCGATTGATAAACTCCTCCAATTAGTATTTCCATGTGGTAATGATACAAAATTTTTCCATGGTAGAAGGGCTCAAAAATTGTTTACTGAAATTTATTCTTCAAGTGCTTGATTAAGCGAATATATATTTAATGAAATATTGGTAGAAGAAGATTAAGAAATTAATCCACTAATATATTCTTTGGTAAGTTGTTTTTGAGGATTCTCAAAAATTTCTTTTGCTGGACCAAATTCAATTATTTCTCCTAGATACATAAATACTACGTAATCGGCTAATCTTCGCGCTTGACGTAAAATATGTGTTACTAAAATTATAGTGTATTCTTGTTTTAAGTCATTAAAGCTTTCTTCTATTTTCTTACTTGAAATTGGATCTAATGCTGATGTTGGTTCATCGCACAAAATAATTTCAGGTTCAATTGCTAATCCTCTTGCTAAACATAATCGTTGTTGTTGTCCGATAGATAATTTAGATGCTGGATCACGCATTCGATCATGAACTTCATCCCATAAGGAGGCAATACGCAAATATTTTTCAGCTTTTTCTTGTAAAATTTTCTCATCTTTTATGCCGTGCAGTTTTAATCCAAAAACAACATTTGCATAAATCGACATCGGTAATGGCGTTGGGCGTTGTGCAAGTAAACCCATCTTTTTACGAATCTCAGTAGGGTCTTCATGATTATCATAAATATTATGACCATTAATTAAAACTTTACCATCAATTTTTACACCTCTTCCATTTTCAATTAGACGATTCATTGTTTTGAGTAAAGTAGTTTTACCACAACCTGAAGGCCCAATAATAGCCGTAATAGCTTTATCAGGGAAACTAATATTTATATTTTTTAATATCTGTTGATCACCAATGCGTACATTCAGATCACGAATACCAATATGAGGATTTGATTGCATTTTAGCGGCTGTATTTTTGATATTTAGCGGTGATTACTCTTGATAGAATACTTATTACTAAAATTATTATCGTTAAAACTAATGCTGCTGCATAAGCTCTTCCACGTACAGTTTCGAATGGAGATGCTAATTGAAAGAAAATAGAAAGCGGTAATGAAGCTACAGGATCAGTAAGTTTTTCAGGAATATTATCAGTAAAACCTGCGGTGAACATTACTGCGGCTGCGTCACCAATTGCTCTTCCGAATCCTAATAAAGTTGCTGTTACAATTCCTGGAAGTGCTTTTCGTAAAATAACTTTTATTGCCAACTCCCACCGCGTTGCTCCTAAGGATAAGGTTGCTTCAGTTAATTCTTTGGGAATTAATTTTATTACTTCATCAATGCTACGAACCATAATTGGTAGAATCAAAAGTGTTAGTGTAACTATGCCTGCTAAGAGTGAAGCCTTTAATCCTAGAGTTAACATGAGGAGAAAACCGAAAGCGCCAAAAACGATCGAGGGTATTCCCCAAAGCATATCTAAAGCGGTTCTAACAATTACTGCATTCCGTGAGTATTGATTGGCATAAATATTAAGCCAAATAACGATTGGAATAGATAGAAGTAATCCTAAAAATGTAGCACCTAGTCCGAGTGATAGTGACCCACATATAGCATTAAGAATTCCACCATCACCTCCCATATAAAATCCACCTTGTGGTTTTTGAGAAACCATTTCCCAACTTAAGTTTGGCACCCCATTCCACAAAATAGTTCCGAGAATAAATAGTAATCCAAATAAAATTGAAAAGGTGGCTAATCTCATTATGCCAAAGAAGAATCTCTCTTCAAATTTCTTAAATTTCATGTTTTTATTCATCATTTATGCAATTCGTTTTGAAACACGTTTAAGAACATAAGCAGCAGCTAAATTGAAAAACATAATAACAACCAATAGAAGCAATGCAGCAAACATTAATGCGGCATCATACTTTGGAATGGATAGCATTTCTCCATAATTATTTGCGATCAAAGCAGGTATAGGGTATCCTGATTCGAATAAATTTTTTGGAATCTGTACAACATTTCCAATTACCATTAATACAGCTATTGTTTCACCAATTGCTTTAGAGATTCCTAAGATTGTTGTTGCGATTATTCCTGGCATTGCTTTACGCCAAATAACAAGTTTAATCATTTGCCAACGTGTAGCACCTAATGAAAGTGTACTGTCTCTCAGTTCTTGTGGAATCGCTTGTAATACTTCAATAAGTAAGTGCATCATTACAGGAACCAGCATAATTGCTAAAACAAGCGAGCCAGTAAAAATGCAATAACCAGAAGTTTCATATCCAAAAAAAGGAGCAATGTAATCCCTTACAAGAGGAACAATCATTAGTACTCCCCATATTCCATAAATTACTGAAGGGACTCCAGCTAAAATATCAATTAAAGGCAATACAATTTTTAAGGTTGATCGATGGGCTAATTCAACAAAGTAAGTTGCAGACAGTAAACAAATTGGAAATGCAATTAGTAATGAAAATGCAGTAATTTGAATTGTACTAATTATAAATGGAAGGAAACCAAATTTATTTTTTAGTGGACTCCATTGAGAAGAAAAAAGTAATTCAACTAATGAATGTTCGGTTAAGATTGGCCATGCTTTAATAACTAATCCTATAAATATTAGGAATAAAATTAGAACACAACAGATCGCAAGGCTTGCGGATGTGCGAAAAGCAATTCGATCTATTTTTGTTCTAATACTCATTACTGGATTTTAGCAATTTCTTTGTTCAAAATTTCTTGATCAAGTTTTACATATCCAGCTTTTTCAACCTTCAATTGACCACTTGTAAGTACCCATGCTAAAAATTCTTTTACTAAATGATTTGTGCATTTACCTTTAGTTACAAAATACATTTCTCTTGCAGGTGGTGAAGGAAAACGATTTTGTACTATCGCTAAATTTAAACTATCAATTGTTTCATAACAATTTTCTTCAGGATCTATTATTCCATTTGAATTTACATCAATTGGAATCGGACATATTCCATGAAGCGGTTTTCGCGTTTTTAAGTCGTAAACATAATTGATGTTATTGAAGCCAAGTGCTAAAGGGTTTCTCATTACGGCTTCTGCTAATCCAGGATCTCCAAAAACTCCAGTTCCTTTTAAATCTTCTTGGCTTGATCCAAGGTATTTAGCCCAAGTTTCTGGGGCGCCTGCAGCATCTGATCTAGTGAAGAGTGAAATTTTATCGGCACCCGATGCGCCAGTGAATTCATTCCAAGTGCATGGTTTGCCTTCAATAAATAGCTTCTTAAATTGTTCTTTCGTAAGTCCTTTTTTTAAGATGATATTCAATTGAGGATTGTTTGAATTTATTGTTGGAATAACCGCATCCTTTGCTACTGAAATACCGAAGGCCCCCTTTTTAAATTCCTCTTCGTTAATAGTTCTTGATACCATTCCAATATCTACTGATCCTGCCAAAACATCCGCCATCCCTTTTCCAGCCCCTCCTCCTTGAATGTCGAATCGAACATCAGGATGTATCTTTTTAAATTCTTCCGACCACTCAACTGCTAAGGGATATAAAGCAAAAGCTCCAGAAATGGCAATCGTTCCTTCAAATTTATTTCCAGAATTCCCATCCTCTTTATTTTTGTTACTTGAAGATGAGCACGATGAAAAATAGATTGCTATGGTTAACAACCCAAGCAATTTTATAAGAGTATATTTTATTTTCATGAAGTTGAATTTATAAAAGTGAAAGTTTATTTTTAGGATTAGATTAAAATTTTCTTAAACGAAACTTCCATTATTTTCCTAGGTTTCTAGCGCTCTAAAGATCAACATTGTAATTAATAATCAAGCATTCTAATGACCTTTTTTACCAACATATTAGAAGATTTATCTGAAATGGATTGAATTTCATATTAAATCTATCGATTTAGTAGATTAATTAACAAATATAAAGATTGTTTTGCACTATAAAGATGATTTTTAATGAAATAAGTTATTTTAAGTCTTCTTGGAATTTTTACGTGCCGTTTTAAGTAATAGTTGCTCTCGCTTTACAATTTCATCAAGGGTAACATTGTCAAGAATATTACCAGTCGCCTCTCTCACCTTAGCCATCACATGGTGCAAGCCACAGGTTGCCTCATCTTTACATTCAGCACATGGAGCATAATATTTTGATGATACGCAAGGGACTAATGCTATTGGTCCATCCATCAAACGAATAATTCTTCCAAGTTGAATTTCTTTCGAAGAAAGTTGTAAAAAATAGCCACCATTTTTCCCTATTTTACTTCTTAAGATACCGTCTTTGCGAAGTTCTAATAAAATAACTTCAAGGAACTTTTTGGGAATAGTTTGTTCTTTAGCGATTTCAGAAATGAGTACAGGAATTTTACTGTCCTTTTGAGCCAAATATTCAAGAGCTTTTATAGCGTATTTCGCCTTTTTGGATAACATTTTACAAAGTAAGTGATTAAAACAATGTATAAAAGTAGTCCCTAAATCAAAAATAGTATAGATTTAGAATAAATTGTAATTTATGTAGATACTGCAATTAATTGTTTCTATTTAAAACAAACTATTATTTATTTGGGAACCGAACTTTAATTGCAAAAGAAACGAAAAACTTTAAATTACGTATACTTGCAGTAAAATTAGATTTATGCATATTCATAATTGGCCAGGACTATTTGCAATAACATTTTTAGCAATTGTATTCTTGCAATCTGGATTCGACAAAATTTTCAATTTCAAAAAGGAAATGGCATGGATCCAACAAAAATTCGCAAGGAGTATTTTATTTAATTTCATTGGTGCATTATTCATGATTCTCACTTTTTCAGAAGTTATTAGTGGAGTAATTGCTTTTGCTGGTGCAATTCAATTGTTTTTTACTGATGACAAAACACTTGCAATTTATGGAGCTTGGGCAACATGCACCACACTTTTAATGTTAATATTTGGGCAGCGATTCACTAAAGATTATTCAGGTGCCGCTACTTTGGTACCTTATTTTATAGTTGCAATTATGGGCTTATTCTTTTTAGTTTAAAATGAGGTTATTTTCTTTAGCGCTATGTTTCCCGTTTTTTAGATATTGTTTTTCATTTTTTAAATAGACATCTTTCTGATTTTTTTAAGTCGATTATTTTTCATACTATTGTCTTAATAATCAACTTAAGTAAATACCAACCATGAAAAATAAGATTTTTGTTTTATTAATGCTAATTTCTTTGAACGCACTTAGTCAAACCTGTTTGCAAAATACCAATTCGGTTCTTTTTAATGGCACAAGTAGTGTTGTTTCCTTAGGAAGTGATAACAATTTAGCAGTTACTGATTCAATAACAATTGAAGCATGGATTTATCCTACTTCTTGGGCAATTAGCCCTTTTCAAGGCACCATTTTTTGTAAGCATAGTTGGAGTGTTGGTGGTGAAAAAGGATATGTCTTTAGAGCAGGTGGTGCCGGTCAGTTATCATTTAACTTAGCAGGTGTTGACTCAAATGGTGCTATTTTAAGTTGGCAAGATTTAGTTAGTCCAACGAATACATTAACGCTTAACACATGGACGCATGTTGCAGGTTCTTTCGATGGAGATTCAATGAGATTATTTGTGAATGGAGTTCAAATTGCTTCTAAGTTTATGCATGGTACCATTGTTCCTTCAAATAGTTTC
>JANPGA010000449.1:0-2370 GCA_031423735.1 Bacteroidota bacterium
TTCCTAGGAAGCAGCGCGATCTTGTATTTTGTAAGAAGTTCATTTTGATAATTAAATTCATTGTAGCAATATAATCTTTCAAATCCTATTAATAAGTTGTTTACCTGAAAATGTTTTAAAGTTTAATCTCAAATCATGAATATTTTAAGTAGTCAAAATTTAACATTAAAAATTATTTTCCATTCCAATAAAACATTTAGCTTTGAGTTTGTTATAAGATAATGAATTCAAAAGTTGTTTTAGTTGATTTGAAGGATAATCAAATTGGCACTATGGATAAGATGGATGCACATGTAAATGGCGTTCTTCATAGGGCTTTCTCGGTTTTGATATTTAACGATAAGGGTGAAATTCTTCTTCAGCAGCGTGCTTTGCATAAATATCATTCTGGTGGATTATGGACAAATACTTGTTGTAGTCATCCATTTCCAGGTGAAGAAATTATTGAAGCTGGTAAACGAAGACTATTTGAGGAGATGGGGTTCAAATGTGATTTGACTAGTATTGGTAATTTTACTTATCAATGTGAATTTGGAAACGGACTTATTGAGCATGAGTTTGACCATGTATTAAAAGGCTTTTATAATAATGATCCTGTTATAAATATTGATGAAGTTGAGTCATTCAAATGGGTAGCTGTTGATGATCTTAAAAAGGATATATTAATCTATCCTCAACGATATACTTTTTGGTTTTTAGAACTTTTAAAACGTAATTTTATTTAATCTGGCACGATTTTGACGATTTACATTTTTAGAGGATTTACATAGTTTTTTTTAAAAATAATATTCTCTAAACCAATTAGTTTATTGAAAATTGAATTGTAATATAATTCGGCTCTAATTGTAATTTAATTCTTTTTTTAAATAGTAGCCTTTTTTCTAGGAAATTCTTGCATTGTATTTTGTAACTAAAATTATTTTTATTATTTCATCTTTCATTCTGTAAAGGGGTATTTTATTATTTAAAAACGGTTTAATTCAGCTCGTTTTTTCATTTTTTCTTACAACAATCATACATGCTTGGTAATTGATTCCTTTCCACCTTCTGGCGGAATTAGATTTGTTTTTGCCATAAGTGTATTAACCGCAATACAAATATTAAACGGGACGCGGTAACAAAAAATGTAATATTATGAGCCGAAAATTACAAAAATGGATTGTTTACTTATTTGCAGGTTTGATGTTGTTGAGCTCTCAGCAATTGAAAGCAAGTCATGCAATGGGTGCAGATATTACCTATCAATGCATGGGGGGAAATACGTACAAAATACGAGTTTCTTTTTACCGTGATTGTATTGGTATTAATGCACCATCTAGTGTATATGTAAATATTAAATCAGCAAGTTGCGGACAAAGCCTTGGAGTTACTTGTAATCCAATACCTGGAACAGGCCAACAAGTTACCTATTTATGCCCAACAGCAACCAGTACTTGTAATGGAGGAACCTTCACAGGAATTCAGGAATGGATCTATGAAGGAATTGTAACACTTCCACTCCAGTGCCCTGATTGGTCTTTCTCTTATACATTATGTTGTCGTAATGCAGCAATCACAACCATTGGTTCACCAGGTACTAATACATTTTATATTTATGCTTCTCTTAATAATACTATCTCACCATGTAATAGTTCACCTACCTTTTCAAATAAGCCAGTTCCATTTGCTTGTTTAGGTCAGCAATTATGTTTTAATCATGGTGCAGTTGATCCTGATGGTGATTCATTAGCATATTCATTAGTTACTCCAAAGCAAACAGCAACGGCTGATGTAGCTTATAATTCACCATACAATGCTGCTAATCCTTTAAGTTCTTTACCTGCTACGCAATTTAATACTCAAACAGGTGATATCTGTTTTACACCGCAATTATTGCAAGTAACAGTTATGGCAGTACTTGTTAAAGAATATCGTAATGGAGTTTTAATTGGATCTGTTGTTCGTGATATTCAGGTTACAGTTTTAAATTGTAATAACGATCTTCCTACTTTATCTGGTATTAATGGCACTAACAATTATAATATGTCGGTTTGTGCAAATACGCCATTTTGTTTTGATGTTTATTCAAATGATGCAGATGCTGGTCAGCAAGTTTCTTTGTTTTCAAATAATGGTATTAGTGCTGGTACATTTACTTCAAACGTAGCTCAACATCCAACAGGAACTTTTTGTTGGTCACCTAAAACTGCTGATATTAGTAATACTCCTTATTGTTTTACTGTTCGCGTAAATGATGACGCTTGTCCTTATACTGGTTCTCAAACTTATTCTTATTGTATCACTGTAAAGGGAATAGTTGTTGATGCCGGTCCCGATCAATTTATAGCATGTAGCGATCAAGCAACCATCACAGCCAATGCATCAGGAGGG
>JANPGA010000450.1:0-5504 GCA_031423735.1 Bacteroidota bacterium
ATAGGGATAAGAATTGGGAATTTTTAATTTGAAATTTTTTATTAATATAAATTCTTCATAATATATTCAATATGACAATTGAACAATACATATCAAAACAAGATGTTGATCGACAAGATTTCTTATCGAAAATTCATGATGCAATTTTAAAGGCTGATAAAACAGTTACTGCTCAAGTTGGAATTATGATGAGGAATGAGATGATAATTTATAATGCTCCTGGCACATTCAAATATGGACTTTCGAGTGTAAAAAAATATATTTCGCTTCACGTTTTCCCGATATATTGTGTTCCAACCTTGCATTCAAAATACAAAGAGTTGTTACCGAAAGCAAGTTTTCAAAAAGGATGCATCAATTTTACAAATGAAGAGGAAGCGCCATTAGCAATTTTAAATTCACTATTAAAAGAAAGTTCTAAAGTTGATCTCTTAAAAATACGAGAAGATTATTTGAATACTAAAAAAAAGTAATGAAGTAACCATTATTCAAGCAAATCCTACTATTTTTTTTATTGGTACAAAGAAGTAAAAACTTCTGAGCAAGAATTCGCATTACCGAATATTAGCCATTAGCATCCAAAATAGTAATCGGGATAGCATATTGGCACACAAGAAGTAAAAAACTTCTGAGTAAGAATTCGCACCCAAGAAGTAAAAAACTTCTGGGCAAGCATTAAATAAATAATTAATTATTTCCCCATTTCACTTCCGGCAATCCAACCAGTGGTCCAAGCATTTTGGAAATTAAAACCTCCAGTTACTGCATCCACATCCATAACTTCACCCGCAAAATAAAGATTTGAATAATTAATAGAAGCCATTGTTTTTAAATCAATTTCTTCTAAATCGATTCCGCCGCATGTAACAAATTCATCTTTAAAAGTACTTTTTCCATTCACTTCATAGACAGAAAAAGTTAATTCTTCTGCAAGCTTTCTCAGATGTTTATTAGTTAAATCCGCCCAATTTAATTTATCTGAAATTTCTGATGCCACTAGAAGTTTGAGCCAAAAACGTTTTGATATTTCTTTAAAAGGAGAAAATCCATAAATCATTCTTTTCGAATTTATATATTTTAAATTATTTAATTCAAGAAACAAACTCTCTTGATTAAAGACAGGAAGAAAATTAATTTGAATCTTAAAATTATATTTCATCGCGTGCAATTCTTTTGCTCCAAACGATGAAACTTTTAAAATTCCTGGTCCTGATAATCCCCAATGTGTGATGAGCAAAGGTCCTGAAGATTCCAACTTAGTGCCTGGTACTTTTATTTTAACATTAGGAAAAGATATCCCTAACAAATCATTTAAACGTTCATCTTTAATGTTAAATGTAAACAAGGATGGAACAGCATCTGAAATTTTTATTTTTAGTTTCCTCAATTGCTTCCAAATTAAATCGCTGCTACCTGTAGCAATCATCAAATAATCTGTCACCTCTTCCTTGCCATCCAAAAACATAAGTTTCCATCCACCTAAACCATTTTCGATTGGTGAGAATGACTCAATGCCATTTTGAGTATAAATTTCAACACCAGCATCCTTTGCAGCATTAACTAAACAATCAACAATTGTAGATGAATCATCAGTTATTGGAAACATCCTTCCATCTCCTTCAACTTTTAATTCAACACCTTTTTGTTCAAACCAATAAATAGTGTCCTTAGGACCAAACCTTGTAAATGGTCCAATTAAACTTTTTTGACCTCGCGGATAAAATTTTACTAAAGCACGTGGTTCCAAACAATGATGGGTTACATTGCATCGGCCACCTCCTGAAATTCTTACTTTACCAAGTACTTGATGTGACTTTTCATAAAGTCGAACTGTAATATCCTTTCTAATTTCAGCAAGTCGGATTGCAGCAAAAAAACCAGCAGCTCCTCCTCCTATTATACTTGCAGTTTTCAAATTTATTGTTATTTAAAATTTATCAATTGTTGCAAAGATAATCTAAATAAAAATCCCCGTGAAGTACAGACGTTGTCAGACTTCACGGGGAATCCTGACCTTGTCAGACTTCACATGGACTCCTAATAATATTAACTTATTTAAATGTGTCCTTTGATTCTACGATTGTAACTTTAGTAACATTAAGTGGATAATTTTCAACTGCTTTATCTTCAGTTAAAATATCTTGACTTAACACACCACGTAAAACATTACTATAACTCATTGGTGAAGGAGAATTATCACGAAGACTTCTTGCCAATGGAACTGCTTCTGTTTTATCAGTAACAATTGATACAAACATATTTTTTGTTTGCCAGTATTTTTTCATGGATGCATTTACCTCTGCAACAGTAGTTTTTGCTAATAATCCATCAGCTTCAGCTAACCAATCTTTTCGTCCATAAAAATGACTATCCATTAAATAACCTAATTGTTTCTCTGGAGTTTGCGCATACAATTTAATATAACTTCTTAGGAAAGTTTTTGTTAGATCAAAATCTTCCTGAGACATTCCATTTGCAATAATTTGATCCATTTCACGAATTGCCATACGTAAAGCAAAATGAGCATGTCCAATTTCTATTGTGCTTAACTCATTATATTGACCTTTTAAACCTTTTGCAGTTTGAACAGGACGTAACCAGATAGAAAAATAATTACTTGAACGAGGGAATCCTGGACGTGGAAGCATGTTTTGTCCACCACTTTGATACCATTCAATATAACTGTAATCGCCATAATTCATTGAACGTTGTTCGCGAATTTTTTTATACAAACGAGAATAAGATTTACGATGCTCACCTAACCATGAATTTGCAATCATCAATGCTGCGAAATCATCCTTTGCACGAGTAATGTCGATTGGAAATCCTGTAAAAACAGCTGATCCTAATGCATTATCTTTTGAAATAATTTCAACTTCAATACCATTTGGAGTTCTACCTTTAGGTACAACTGGTAATGCCATTTTAGCAGCGCCAAGAGTACCCATATCAGTTTTTAGCTGCTCAAGAAACTGAGGCGAATAATTTCCTGCAATTCCAATAGTCATATTTGAACTTCCAAATGAATTACGGTATTGCGACTTAACATCCTCAAGTGTACAACTTTTTACACCAGCAGAAGTACCGCTAACCATGTGCTGATAGCTAGTACCACGGAACAATAAATCTTCTAACGTCATTTTGCTATATTCTTCATCAGAAGAAGAGCGAACAACTTCGTCAACATAATTTTGTTCATTTGATTTTACTCTACTAAAATCATCTTCAGCAAAGCGAGGAGTAAGCATTAAGCCTTTAATGATTGGATAAAATTTTGCGAGGTGATCTTTATGTACTTCGAAAGTAAATATCGAAACTTCTTTATCAACAGAAACAGAATATTCTGCTGCCCAAGGATAAATTAAATCCTTTATTTGAGTACTGGTTAAATCTTTTGTACCACCTTCAGCAATTACATTTGCAGTGATATCTGTTAAGCCATCCTTTCCAATTGGATCAGCAATAGATCCATTACGAAACATAATTTTGATGACAATTAAATCGGATTTTGGTAATTTCAATTCGACAACATCAGCAGCGTTTGCTGCTATAGCGAATAATACAAGTATTAAGGAGAATATTTTTTTCATAGCTGGATTTCTTTATAATAATTATTTAATTGGACAGCTTGCATCTCCAGAAATGGTTGCAACAGTAAGGCCCGTACTGATATAATATTTTTTAGCAACATTCATAATATCTTGAGGTGTTACCTTATCATACATTACATATGCATTGTTGATGGATTCAGGATCACCAGTAACCCAAACATAAGAACTTAATGCTTCTGCAATACTTGTAGGGCTATCGATTCCCATAGCGAAACTATAACGCAATCTAGATTTTGCATCAGCTAAAACTTTAGCATCCACAGGAGTGGTTTTAGCTTTTTCAATTGCAGCAGTAATTTGATCTTTTACATATTGCATATCTTTTCCATCAACTAAAGAAGCAGAAATTTGACTTAAATAAGGATCACGAGAATTCGTTGCTCCGCCACCAATGCTACGCGCTTTTTGTTCAGTTACCACTAACTTATTATACAAATCAGATTTTTCAGAAAAAAGAATTGAGTTTAATAAATCTAACGAAGGCATTTCCATATCATTATTTTTATAAGCTGGTGCCTTATAATTTAAACTTACTAATGGCGGAAAATTAGGAACTTGTACATGTGTATATTTAGTTTCAGTTTGAGCTGGTTCCACTTGAATTTTACTTACAAAATCGCCTTTGGTCCACATTCCAAAATATTTTTCAGATAAAGCATTTATTGCTTCTGGCTTTACATCACCAACCACAATAATAGTAGCGTATTCTGGCTTATAAAAACGTTTGAAAAATTCTTGTGAATACACATATTGATTTGGCATATCAACCACATCTTTAAAGAAGCCCATTGTAGTATGCTGATAGGTATGCGAAGTAAATGCAACATCATTCATCTTCTCATCTAACTGCTCATAAGGACTAGCTGAATTCTTTGTGTACTCACCTTTTACTGCACCAGCTTCGGTTTTAAAATCTTGTTCTGAATATTTTAAGTTCATAAAACGATCTGATTCTAATTCAAACATTTTATCTAACATCGCTGCATTACCAGTCATGTGATAAAGTGTTCTATCCAAAGAGGTATTTGCGTTTGCACTTGCGCCTGTTGCTTTTAAAGCATCACTATACTTTTCTTTAGGATATTTTTCAGTTCCACGAAACATCATATGTTCGAAAAAATGAGCAAATCCGGTTTTCCCAGCTTCAATTTCATCACGAGAACCTACACGCATCACTACATAAAATGCAGCTAAGCCTGGGCTATCATAAGGTACTGTTACCACATTTAATCCATTTGGAAGTTTGTGTTGATAAATTGGATAAGGCAAAATGTTGCCTTTCGATTGCTGCGCATTCATCATTCCCACTCCGAAGGTGAGCATGATTGCCAGTAAGCAGATCATTTTTTTCATAGTAATAATTATAACTGTTTAAATTGGTTTAATTGTGAGGTTGAAAATACTTGATAATAATTTGATCATAATAACTTATCGACGATATGTGATAAATAAACGATAAATCGTTAAATTGACTAGCTTAACTTATTTGTAAATTCAATTAAGTGAGCATTCCTCCATCAACATTGATTACCTGCCCGGTTATATAGGATGAATTCTCACTTGCTAAAAAGATAACTAAGTTGGCAACGTCTTCAGGAGTACCACCTCTTTTTAAAGGAATTTGTTCACTCCAATGCTTCGTAGTTTCTGCTGATAAAGCATCCGTCATTTCCGTAACAATAAAACCTGGAGCAACAGCATTGCAACGAATATTACGAGAACCTAATTCAAGGGCAATCGACTTTGTAAATCCAATAATTCCAGCTTTTGAAGCGGCATAATTCGCCTGACCAGCATTTCCTTTTATCCCAACAACGGAGCTAATGTTAATAATGCTTCCTTTACGTTGCTTTAACATTGGCTTTTGACAAGCCTTGGTAATATTAAAAACCG